>DATBNI010000537.1:0-4871 GCA_036554425.1 Psychromonas sp. | reverse complement strand
TTAACCCGCAATCAAACTGGGTGCATTTTGATCTCTCTGGCAGCTATCAACTGAGTGAAAATGGGTTGTGGGCGGCGGGCGGAAAAGGCCACGGAGTGCGCACTATCAGTAGGATGTTATTCGCCTAATCTGCATTCCAGCAGTAAAAAAGTGCCATAAAAAAGGACGGTACAATTTAATTGTACCGTCCTTTTTTGCTCTCAGTTCAGATCAGATTTACTGTATCTGCTAAAAAGTAGCGGCTGTTGTTGGATTTTCTGCTGTGACTTCTACTGGCGTTACGGCTGAATGGATGGAGAAAGCATCATCAGCCAGTTCCGGATCATGACTCTGGGCTGTACAGGTATAACCTAAGCTGTAGCTGCCGGCAACCACAAAACCGAATTCATAGCTATATCCTTGAGTGGAATCGGCATTAATCGCATTGGCCCGGGCAGACGCTATGGGAGCTACTGCAGGTGCAACTACATTGTCGCTGAAATCAGACATGTTCTCCAGCAATGTGCCGCCTGGGTATAAATAAACCGCGTGGCCAGCGTCTGCCGTACAGCCTGTGCTTGCTACTGTTCCGATTGTACCTGAGATGGAGCCGACATCGGATAAGTTAATCAGTTCAATCCCGGTTGGTTTAATGGTCCAATAATCTTTATTTCCTTTAGGGCCCTGCAGGATTTTAGATAAATCAAATTCAGCCACAAAATTGTTGCTGCCTGCCGCTATGGTAAAGGTTTTGTTAATAAACAAACGTCCGGTATTCGCATCTTCAGCGCCGACACCGCCACAGGATCCATTGCTGTTGGCTGTCAGTCCGGCAATATTACCATCCATTGTCTTAACATATGAACTGGCCTCATTATTTGGGTCTTCATTTTTTTCCATGTAGATACACATCTGGTATTCACCCACAGGAATGGACTGCCCGCTGACTAACACTTCCATCTCTTTTCCCTGAACTTCGAGCAGATCGACATTTTTTAATGCGCCGTCATTCGAGACATCAAAAGAGATAGAGCCTTCACTGTTTTTCAGAACAACTTGTTTAAAAGCAATATTAACAATTTCCGCATCAGCCGGATTATCGGAGACGTCCAGATTGAATTCGCCCGTTTTTTTGTCATCACTACCACTGCCACATGCGGTCAGTAAAGTGGTTAAAGAAAGTGCGATTAGCGATTTGTTATATTTCATAATTCACCTTTATTTAAATTGTTAGCAGTAACTGCAGGCTCTGTTTTAATTTATGCAAATAAATTAAAATAAAAACAGTTAAAATACTAATGACAACTCATCCATTGACGGGCTGTTTTATATTAATCTTGTACAATTTACGGGTTAGAGTATAACCCGTTATCCCTAAATCACCTAAAGTGCCGGCTGCCGATAGAAATAAACTTATCCAGTCATTATTGTTCAACTGCACTCGTCATATTGATGCGATAAAATTGCTTAGAGCACGCTGTTGTATGAACAGTGATCAACCTGCAGATACCGTTAAGGATTAAGCATGCGTTATGGTTTAGACATAGGGGGCACTAAGATTGAAATTGCGGTCTTTGACCGGGATTTCAGGGTGGTAAGCACCGCCAGAATAGACACGCCCAGTGAAAATTATCAGGATTTTATCCGCACAGTTTGCCGGTTAATAAGGCAAAGAGATCGGCAGTATTCCTGTATCGGCCGTGTCGGTATCGGCCTGCCCGGCGTGCAGGAAACTCAGTCACTGAAACAGATATCTTCAAATGTGCCCTGCTTATCCGGGCAGCATGTAGCCCATGATCTGGCAAAGGAGCTCAATCGGGCCGTGCATATTGAGAATGACTGCCGCTGTTTTGCGCTTTGTGAAGCGCTAACCGGTGCCGGACAGGGGATACCCAGAGTCTTTGCCGCCGTGTTGGGCACAGGTGTAGGAGGCGGATTAGTGCTTGACGGTAGATTGTACCGTGGCGCCAGCGGGATTGCGGGTGAATGGGGCCATATGCCGATTTCTGCCCATCTGGTCGAGCAACATGGACTGTTTGTAAAGCAGTGCGGTTGCGGGCTTTACGGCTGTTTAGAGCATTACATTTCAGGCACAGGATTAAGCAATCTCTGCCAGCATTTTTTGGGAACAAGGCTGCAGGCGGAGCAATTTTTAAAGCGGGTCGCAGAGCAGGATCCGCAAGCGCTGCATGTCTATCGGGTATTTATTGATATTTTGTGCAGCGGTTTTGCAAATCTGCAGTTGACCTATGATGTTGATATTATCGTGCTTGGCGGCGGTTTATCCAATATAAAACGTCTCTACGCCGATCTTCAGCGGCGTTTGCCCGATTTTTTATTCAAAGGGATCCGGGCTGTGCCTATTGTCCCTGCGCAATTTGGTGACAGTAGCGGGGTACGCGGCGCTGCTTTATTGGGGAACTGACGCTTTAGCCGCGATCATCCATTAATAATTTTATGCCCAGAAGAATCAGCACAGTGCCCGTCGCCCCCTCCATCCAGGACATAATAGAGCTGCTTTTTAACCAGTTTTTGGCGGAATTGATTGCGCCGGACAAGGAGCATTGCCAGACCATAGCAATTAAAAAATGAATACCCGCCAAGGTGAGTGACTGTACAAAGGGGGAGTAATCGGGGTTAATAAATTGAGGTAAAAAAGCCAGGTAAAAAATGGCCGTTTTGGGGTTAAGCACGTTGGATAAAAAACCTTCACGAAGAGAGCGTTTAGGATCAAAAGTAACCCCCGGACAGGTGCTGATATTTAGACTGCCTGCACCTTTAAAGGTGGCTCTGAGGCTGCTTAAGCCCAGCCAAATTAAATACGCTGCACCACACCACTTCATTACCTGAAAAAGTTGTGCTGATTGCAGCAAAATCGCTGAAATACCCACGGCTGATAATGTCGCGTGGACAAACAGCCCCAGGCAGATACCCAAACTGGTCACACAACCGTCTATTCCCCCGGAACGGCTGGCATTGCGAATAACCAGCGCAGTATCCAAACCAGGTGTTAAAGTGAGAATCGTTATCGCGATTAAAAAAGCTTCAAAATTTAATATATGCATCTGCTTTGCTCTTCCGTTTTCAATCTCTCTTTATAGCAAGAATCAGGCTGGCATGTAAAGCCATTGAGCTATTACCAGCGGTTAAGTTTAGGAAAAAATTGTTGTGATTAGCAGGATTTTATACCCAACTTACTTGAAAATGCCGATTCCTGCATCTTCAAGTAAGTTGGGTATAAAATAATGAATGCTTTATACTATGAGCATTTTTTTGTCATCTTAATCAAGTCATCTTGCTAAGCGATCAGCCCAGCACACAATGGAACAAATATTCAATGGTTAAAAATCTGCCGCAAAGACATTTTCTGCTGCGTTATGTATTGCTGTTATCTCTCCTTCTGCCCTTAACTGCTTTTGCAGAACCCCAAACCCGGCCTAAAATTGGGCTTGTTTTAGGCGGAGGTGGTGCAAAAGGGGCAGCGCACATCGGTATTTTAAAAGTATTAGAACGCAATAATGTGCCGATTGATTTTATTGCCGGTACCAGTATAGGTGCTTATATCGGCGGGCTGTATGCGCTGGGGTATAACGCCGATGAGATTGAAGAGATTATGTTCAATGTCGACTGGGACAAAGGTTTTTCCGATTTTATACCGCGAGAGAATCTGCAGTATGCAGACAAACAGTTACGCGATGAATACAATATTACCCTGAGACTGGGTTATAGCGATGCAACACTTAAAACCGCCAGTGGTCTTTTGCTCGGTCAATCTGCATTTCAACTGCTTAAGCTTTCAACCGGGGTGGTCAGCGAATTTGAGAGTTTTGACGATTTACCTATCCCTTATCGCGCAGTGGCGGCTGATATTGCAACGGCTGAGACTGTGGTTCTCAATCATGGCAGTCTTGTCCAGGCAATGAGGGCATCATCAACGGTACCCGGTGTTGTTGAGCCGACTGTGATTGACGGACGTTTGCTTGTTGACGGTGCCATTGTTAACAATATGCCGGTCGATGTGGTTAAGTTAATGGGGGCGGATATTATTATTGCCGTTGATATCGGCTCGCCTTTGTTAACCCAGGAGGAGATTAACCTCCCTATTGATGTACTGGATCAGTTATCTAACATATTAACGATCAACACCACAAAAAGACAAATCGACCTGCTCGGTGAAAAAGATCTGCTGATTCGACCTGATATCGGCGAGTTAAGCACCAGCGACTTTTCTCAGATGTCTGCCGCACTGGATTTAGGTGAAAAATCAGCACTTGAAAACATGGATAAAATACAATCCTTAAGCATAGATAGTAAGCAATATGCACAATACAATAGACAGAAAAATGCCAAAAAAGAGCAATGGATAAAATCTGCGTCACGGCCTATTGTCGCTATTCAATATGAAAATGATTCTAGTGTTGCAGTGGAGATTATTGAACGACAGTTGGGCATAAGTGTTGGTGATATGATCAGCAAAGAACAATTAGAAGATGCCATTTCACGGATCTACGCATTGGATATCTTTAACGCGGTTAATGCAGAATTTATTGATAGAGATGACGGACGTGTTTTAGTCATAAAAACCAGGGCAAAGTCATGGGGTCCTAATTATTTACATTTTGGTTTTAGCTGGCAGGGGGATTTTTCAAGTGATTCTCAAGTGTCACTGGATCTCGCTTATATCCTGACCGATATGACAGACAATGGTGGACAGTGGATAAATGAGGTTTCTTTAGGTTGGGAATCGCTGCTTGCGACTGAGTTTTATCAACCTTTAGATACAGAGCATGATTATTTTAGTCGTGCACGTGTTCAATACAGGCAGGACAAATATGCACAAGGTCGGCTTGTTCAGAATATTATCAGACCTGAATTTACCCCTAATTATTGGC
>DATBNI010000531.1:0-2370 GCA_036554425.1 Psychromonas sp. | reverse complement strand
ATGATATTACTGGTGGTTTTTGGAGGGATGGGATTATCCGTTGAAGCCGGCCTCTTAGGGCCACTAGGTGAAGAAGTAGGAGAGTTATGGGCTACGTTTAGCATCTTTGGTGTTGGTGCGGCATTAACTTTTATTTTAATGCTATTTTTCAGCCCTAGAAACAGCCCTTCGTTTTTCGCGCAACCTTCCTGGACGCTTCTGGGAGGAGTACTTGGCCCCATTTATGTCGTTATACTCACTATAGCTACTCCCGTTATAGGCATAGCGATGACAATGATTGGTATTCTTGCCGGTCAGGTTTTCAAGAGTCTTATGATTGATCATTATGGATTATTTGGTACAAATTATCGCCGAATTGACAGCAAACGTATCATTGCACTTTTATTTATCATTGCTGCACTTGTTTTTATGGCCAAAGGTTAAGGAAAATTTATGATATTTTTAATGATTATATTAACTGTCATTGGCGGAGCTACTTTGAGTATTCAAGCTGCAATCAATGGACAACTAGGTAACCAGGTTGGCGTATTTAAAAGTGCCTTCCTAACTTTTTCTGTAGGCGCGTTAATATCAGGCTTGTTAATTTTTTATTTTGAACCACAACAATCAATGACTTTATTGGATGTGCCGAAATGGCAATTATTAGGCGCAATGTGTGGTGTGCCTTACATTATAATAATGGTACTTGCTGTTCAGCGGATTGGTTCGGCAGTTGCAACCGTCGCTGTTATCTTCGGGCAACTGCTAATGAGTATGCTGATTGATAACTTTGGTTGGTTTGGTAATGATACAATTCATTTTTCTACAAGTCGTATTGGTGCTGTAATCTGTTTGGGAATTGCCTTGTATTTTATACATTCTAGTAGCAAAAAAACATCTGAACGTTCCAATAAATTATTAGAACAAGATGCTACAAGTTAAAGCTGGTAGGTATTAACCATTTTATTTTAAAGGTAGTTGTTTCGCTAGAATAATAATAAAAAAGCAATAGATCTACTTTTTTATAAATAGCCTTACATACAAAAAGTTATTCGCAATACTCTGCCATGATGGCTCGTACGCAGCTTTCACTAAATCTCTATTTTTCTGTCGATCAATATTTTTCTGAATCGCCAGAAATTTATCTTTAACAAAAAATAAGAACATTCAATAGTTTTAAACTAATAGCCCCTAAATACGGGGCTTTTAGTGTGATACTTAACAACCTGAAACACTATTCTATGTTCTGCACCTGCTCGCGCATTTGTTCGATTAACACTTTGCATTCTACCGCCGCGGCGGTGATCTCACTGTTAATCACTTTTGAGCCTAGAGTATTTGCTTCACGGTTAAACTCCTGCATCATAAAGTCTAAACGGCGTCCTACCGGACCGCCTTTTTTTAACACCTTACGGCTTTCTGAAATATGTGAATCTAAACGATCCAGCTCCTCTGCTACATCGGTTTTTTGTGCCAGGATCACTAATTCCTGCTCAACACGGGTACTGTCTAAGTCTACTTTGGCATCTTCGAATTTTTTAAGAATACGCGCTTTCTGCCATGCCTGAACTTCCGGCATAAATGAACGCACTTTGTTTGCCTGTTCGCCGATAGCGGTTAAGCGCTGCTCGATAAATGTCGCCAGATTGCTGCCTTCAGCGGCGCGTGAATCAACAAACTCATTAAGTGTCTGTTCAAAACCGGCCATCAGTTCAACGGTGACGGCATCCAGATCCTGCTCAGGTGTCTGCATTACGCCGGGCCAGGTCAGAATATCAATGGCATTAAAGGTGCCGCTGCCGGCTTTATCCAGTACCCACTGGGTATTCAAAATTACCTGCGCGGCTAATTCCTGATTCATGCTTAATGCATTATCATTGCTGCTGCTTGCTTCAAAACGCAGGCTGCATTCGATTTTCCCACGCTGCACACGCTTGCGGAAAATATCTTTTAAGTTAACTTCAAGACCGCGAAACTGCTCAGGAAGACGAAAATAACTCTCTAAATAACGCTGGTTAACCGAGCGGATTTCCCACACTGCAGTGCCCCAATCACCTTTGAATTGTTTGCGCGCAAATGCTGTCATACTGTAGATCATAATTACCTCTCTGAATTTGAATAAGCAGTATAACTGAGTGATCCGTAAACATGCTACGATAACCTGTTGGCAAGCTTATTTAAGCTCGGTTAACTTGGGTATAGATATAAACTTTTCAGGAAATAGTTAATGAAAAAAGAGATCCCTTGTCATCTTATTGCGGGTTTTTTAGGCTCGGGTAAAAGTACTTTTATCAAAGAGTTATTAAGCTATAAACCGAGTGATGAAAAATGGGCGGTCTTAGTGAATGAATCCGGCAATAGCCAGTATCCTCAGCAAGACTACAAAACCAA
>DATBNI010000499.1:0-4264 GCA_036554425.1 Psychromonas sp. | reverse complement strand
GGCATACCCATCGCGTCGCTTGCCATGAAATATTGATTAAAGGGCAAAGTGCACAACGATATGATGTGGGCGACTGGCGTAAGAATTTAAGTTATGTCGAAGTTCAGCAAGATAAAATTAGTTTAGTTATCCGCCCGATTAATTTTTATAACTGACCTAATAGAAAACAAGCCAAACCTGCGCGGTGAACGTCAGCAATTGTATAGCCTGCTAACGGGTAAATTATGAACATAAAAAAGCCGGCTAACTAGCCGGCCTAAAGATCAAATTCAAAAATTAAGAGTGGGCATAATCCAGCGTAATAGCAGCCGCTTCAAGTAAAAAGGCATCGATAGGTTCAAAATCATCAGGAATATCATCAATTGATTTTACTTCGGGTAAACCGGCACGTTTTAAACGTTCATTAACTCGTACTAAGGCTTGCTTTTCCTTTTCTTCCCGTATTTTAACCCGATCACTTTCCTTAAGAGAAATGCTCGTCATATCTTTTTCTTGAAGATATTCTGCAATATCATTTTCTAAATAAGTAAACTCAACTTCATTTTTAATACGTAAATTGTGCTTTTCAGTTAATGACTTAACAACGGGCTGTAAATTATCGACAGGAGAATAACTGGCTGATTTTATATTATCCCAGGGTAATGCATTTTTTTCCAGGCTTTCACCCGTATCATTGGGATCTATGCCACTTGGAAATTGTATGTCAGGAATAACCCCTTTGTTTTGCGTACTGCCACCGTCGATACGATAAAATTTAGCAATGGTGTATTGCACTGAACCGACCAGATCGGCATCTTTATCATAAAATCGAGAGATACGACGATGTTGTTGTACAGTCCCTTTCCCGAAACTTGGTTCTCCAAGGATAATTGCACGGCCATAATCTTGTAAGGCTGCAGCAAATATTTCAGATGCAGAGGCACTATTGCGATTAATCAGAACCGTTAATGGTCCTTTATAACTGACGGCTTTATTTTCATCCTGATGGACCAAAATTTGATTACGTCCGTCCCGTACCTGCACAACGGGCCCTGTTCGAATAAACAAACCGGTTAATAATGTCGCTTCGCTTAATGCGCCACCGCCATTATTGCGCAAATCAATAATAATACCTTTAACATTTTCTTCTGCTAATACAGTTAATTCTTGTTCAACATCTTCACTTAATTTCATGTAAAAACTTGGGATGGTAATAACACCAATTTTTTGACCATCAATAACTTCAACAGATGATTTTGCTTCCCGGTCTTCAAGATGTATTTGTTCGCGTGTTATAATGACTGTATGGCTTTTATCGCCGGCTTTACCCGATAAAATCTGTAATTTAACATCGGTTCCTTTGGGGCCTTTTATTAAATCGACAATATCATCTAATCGCCATCCAACCACATCGATAATTTTGCCATCATCTTGTCCCACGCCTATTATTTTATCGTCTTTGAATATCTGCTTGGAACGCTCCGCGGGGCCGCCAGGAACAAGACTTCTGATAACGGTATAATCATCTTCGAGTTGCAGAACAGCACCTATCCCTTCCAGAGACAAGTTCATTTCCATTTTAAAACGTTCAGCATTGCGAGGTGAAAGATAGCTGGTATGAGGTTCAATCGATCGCGCATAGGCATTCATAAAAGTTTGAAATACATCTTCACTTTCGGTTTGAATCAAGTGCTTAAGTGCATAATTGTAACGTTTACTTAATAATTCTTTGATTTCGTTCCATTTTTTACCGCTTAATTTAAGCACTAGAGCATCAGATTTTACTTTTTGCTGCCAAATTTTATTAAGTTCAAACGTATCTTTTGCCCAAGGTGCCTGACTACGGTCAAATTGGAACTCATCGGCAGTGTCAAACTTAATTTCTTTGTCTAACAAAGATAATGCATAACTAAAACGTTCAAAACGGCGTTTCAGACTCAGTTGGTAAATTTTATAAGCAGGCGCTAATTGACCTGTTTTTAAATTATCATCGAGCGAAAACTGATATTTTTTTAAATCGTCGATATCGCCTTGCATAAAGATTTGTTTATTATAATCGAGTTGCTCGATATAACGCTCAAACACTTGTTGCGAGAGAGCGTCATTCAAGGGTAGATATTTGTAGTGAGAACGACTGAAGAGGTCACTCACTCTTTTCGTCACTTTAGCGTGTTGCGCTTGTTGCTCTAATTGAGGTAAATCTACGCTATCAACACCGGCTGGAACAGCGTAAACGATACCAATATATAAATAACTAGCTATAACTGCTAAGTGTCGAAAATATTTGTTCATCAATATTCCTTTAAACAATTAAATGTTTGGCTTTAACTTTAACCATCATTCCAGAAGCCAGCTGTACCTGAACATCATCTTTTGAAATTTCAACAACAACGGCTGAAACGGGTGATTGACCCAACAAAACTTTGACAGTTTGTTTTAACGTAAGTTCAGAGTGAGTAGCCTCTTTATAATGACTCAAGTCAACTGAAGATTCTTTTTTAACTACTTTTTTCTCAGCGCGTTTGGGTACATTAACTTGCTTGGCGGCTCTTGCTGGTACGGCTTCTTTCTGCGCTTTTTTCTGTTTAGCAAACACTTTATCTTTGCTTTCTTTGAGTGTTTTTAAAGCATGCTCTGCATGTTCAGCAGAAACACTGTCACCTTCATTGCCGTCTAAATCAACTCGTTTTTCTGATTCTTTTACACAGTGCAGGTAACGCCAACTTAATGTGTATTGACGTAAAGCGCCACGCAGTTGCGTTTTACTAACCCGTTCTTCATTTTCTAAACGTACAGCAAGATCTTGAAATATACCAATTTTCAAAGGTTTTGCAGGATTATTAGCCGTCGTAAAACATAAAGGAAACTGTTCAGTTAGAAAGTTAATTATTTGTTTGTTGTTAGTAAATTTTTCTGTGTTTTCCATGTAGAACCTAATTAGTGAAGCCAGTAGCTCAATGATTAAAACGTTGTCTTAAACCATTGGGAGTATAAAATTATTCCATAGTATAGGGATGCGATAGTAAAATGTGAAACTTAATTTATGTTTGTTAAGCATTTTACGGCTTGTGAGGGCCTAAACTGAGACACCTTCTCGCCTATTTCTAATTTAATCTTTTTTTATCACGCGTAGAATTGATCTGACCCCATGACTTTATAACAAAAACAAGTAGAATATGCCGCCTGTAAAACCCTTGGTTTACCCTGACTTGATATCAGAATAGAGATTAATTATGGCTCCAGAACTACTCTCCCCTGCCGGGACGTTAAAAAATATGCGTTATGCTTTTGCTTATGGCGCAGATGCTGTTTATGCGGGTCAACCCCGCTACTCATTACGCGTAAGAAACAATGAGTTTAATGTTGAAAAATTAGAAATTGGCATAAATGAAGCACACGCACAGGGCAAAAAGCTTTACGTTGTCTGTAACATTCAACCCCACAATTCTAAATTAAAAACATTTATACGTGATATGCAGCCCGTGGTGAATTTAAAACCGGATGCTTTAATCATGTCTGATCCGGGTTTAATCATGATGGTACGGGAAGCATTTCCACAGATGCCTGTACACTTAAGTGTGCAGGCGAATGCAGTGAACTGGGCAAGTGTTAAATTTTGGGAAAAACAAGGTATTGAGCGGGTCATTTTATCGCGTGAATTATCCTTAGATGAAATCGAAGATATCAGACAACATTGTCCTGATATTGAGATTGAAGTCTTTGTTCATGGTGCATTATGCATGGCATATTCAGGCCGTTGTTTGTTGTCGGGATACATCAACAAACGCGATCCCAATCAGGGGACATGCACCAACTCCTGCCGCTGGAAATATGATGCGCATCCAGCAACAGAAAATGAAAGCGGCGATATTGTTGCTATTCAGCGCCCGGATCCAACCCTGGGTGAAGGTAAACCGACCGACCAAATGTTCCTGTTACAGGAGCAAGGCCGTCCAAATGAATACATGCCGGCATTTGAAGATGAGCATGGCACTTACATCATGAACTCGAAAGACCTACGCGCGATTCAACATGTTGAACGCCTTTTAAGTATCGGTGTGCAGTCTTTGAAAATTGAAGGCAGAACCAAGAGTTTCTATTATTGCGCGCGCACCGCACAGGTTTATAGAAAGGCAGTGGATGATGCCATCGCGGGTCGGCCATTTGATCCTAAGTTGATGGGAACATTAGAAAATCTTGCACACAGGGGTTATACGGAAGGTTTTTTAAGTCGCCACAGCCATGATCAATATCAAAACTATGATTATGGTTATTCTATCAGCGA
>DATBNI010000438.1:0-24369 GCA_036554425.1 Psychromonas sp. | reverse complement strand
TAATTTATAAACGAAATTTAGCTACCTTAAAATATAACCTGCGGGGTGATACCTATCACTGGAAAAAATATGGAAAAATATGGGACATCCAAACCTTTTTATAAAAAACTAAACCAATGCGGCTAGGCAATTTCCGTACGTTTTTCTTGATCAATTAATTCCTTTAGCAAGTGGAAACAGGAAGTTTCCACTAGGCTTGGCTCTGCACATGGATGTGCTGTCAAAGCCGATGCGTTAAAAAGGGATTTATTTATCAAGATAAAAAACGTCTCGGAACGGCACTTTTTGGTTACTTTTTATTGCTGTTGAGAAAAAGTAACACGCCGTCAAGGGCGGAAGACCAACAATGAAGGTTAAACCAAACGCCTCAAGCGAAAGCTTACAATAACCCAATACGACATCAACATTGCCACGCAGCGTAAGGGAATGAGAAATTCTCGCCGTCAATGAAAGTTAAACCAATAATTATTCGCGTAATGCTGAAACAACCCTGCAATCGTTCGAAATTTATACGTTAGAAATGAAAAAACCGCTATCTAATTGCTTAGATAGCGGTTTTTAAAATTGGTGGATTTGGGCTATATACAGGGCTTTGTCTTTGAATCATCATTCGCGTAACTTTGAAATAACCCTGCAATCACTCTCAGGCTCTGTTTTTAAAAACCCTCTAAAATAGAAAAACCCCGTTACAATTACTTGCAACGGGGTTTTAAAATGGTTGGAGTTGGCCTATAAGCCGGGTTTTGTCGTTGAATCGTCATTCGTCTAGGCCTGCAATCACTCACAGGCTCAAGCAACCTACCCGCTTCCAGTATGGGCCATACCTCAGGAAGCCTATTTGGTCTTGCTTCGGGTGGAGTTTACCTTGCACCAAACTATTACTAGATGGCCGGTGCGCTCTTACCGCACCCTTTCACCCTTACCTGCATTTATTTACATAAACACATAGGCGGTTTCCTCTCTGCTGCACTTGTCGTTAGCTCGCGCTACCCAGGCGTTACCTGGCACCCTGCCCTGTTGAAGCCCGGACTTTCCTCCCCTCTTATTGCAAGCAATAAGAGCAGCGACGATCTGGCCAACTCCGCGAAGGATTATACGGGATAATCAACGCAGATCACAAGGCAAATATGTTTTACCGGGTTATAAGTTTTCTAATCCCCATTTATACAGCTCATTTTTTTTCTGATCGTGAATTTGCGCCGTTAAAGCGGCTGCTTTTTTAAGCGGCAGCTGCTCCTTTAATAAAGCCAGGGTATTAAGCGCAACCTGCGGAATAGCATCATCATCTTTTTGCGCCCCGGCAACCATTAACACAAATTCACCACGGCAATGGTTAGTATCCTGATTTAACCAAACCAACATCTCATCAGCAGTCAGTGCATAAAATGATTCAAATATTTTGGTTAACTCCCGCGCAATAACCAGTTTACGGTCACCCCCAAAGATACTGATAATCTGCTCGACCGTATCTTGTATACGGCGCGGTGACTCATAAAAAATCATGGTGCGGGTTTCTTCAATTAAGGCTTTTAATTTATCCTGTTTACTTTTCCCCTTGGCAGGTAAAAAACCCTCAAAAGAAAATCGGTCCGAGGGCATTCCCGCCGCACTTAATGCAGTGATTGCGGCGCAGGCACCGGGAATAGGCACAATCTCAATACCTGCAGCGCGGCATTCGTTCACCAAGTGATAACCCGGATCACTGATTAATGGCGTACCCGCATCGGATATTAATGCGATTGACTGCCCTGCTTTGATTTTTTCGATCAGTACTTGCCCGCGTTGACGTTCGTTATGGTCATGTAACGGAAACATAGGTTTTTTGATGTGGTAATGACTTAATAATTTTCCGCTATGACGTGTATCTTCGGCCGCAATCAAATCAACTTGTTGTAACGTTTCTATTGCCCGATAGGTAATATCGCTGATATTACCTATCGGGGTAGCAACTATATAAAGCTTGGCAGCTAGTTGAGATGAAATTTGGCTATTTTCAGACATATAATCGCCTTGATAAAGTGAATAAGATTGTTTAACTGAGTCGGCAATATTACACTATAGCCATCTTGATACCTACATCGAATACTTGCTAGCTAAAAAGGGATGATATTTTGAATGTTTTAACCGCAGCACAACGCTTTTCATACTTGTTAATGATCTCATTAACAATCACATTTTTAACTGCGTGCACTATGGGTCCTTCATCCCGAGATGATATACCACCAGAACTCTTTTCCGAATTAGATAACAGTTCGGCATACTATCTGCAGAAGGATCAGCTCTATCCTGATTCGAATAATGTTGATTGGCAACTTTTAGCCCTTCAATCGCTCATTGAAGAAGGCCAAGTTGTCCTTGCTGATTCCATTATTAGCCATCTGCAAACCAAGCAGCTTTCCGATTATGATAAAACATCACTGGATTTATTAATCGCGCAGAATTTATTTTCAAAAGGTAAATTCAGCGAATCACAAAAGGTCTTAAACACTATTGATCCGGAACAGTTATCACAACTTGCTTCTATTAGCTCTTTAGCACTGCAGGCGGATCTTTATATAAAACGCAATAATCATTTAGCGGCATCAAACCTTTTATTAACCCTCACCCCGTTATTAAAGAGTGATAAAAGTAAGCAGAAATACAACGACATTTTATTAATCCAGCTCTCCTTATTACCTGCAAAGACCCTTAATCAATATAAAAAAGCAGACCCTACTGAGTGGGTAGGTAAAAATCTTGATGGCGGGAGTATTGAAAATAATACCTTTAAAGAAGGCTGGTATGCGCTTGCGAGTATTTATCAGCAGTACCAATTACGTATTAACCATTTAAAACGCGCAGTCAGTGATTGGGAAAACAGCTACCCGCAGCATCCTGTACTGTTATTTATGCCGACACAACTGACTAATATTCAAGAAATTGAACCTTTTCAGCCTGAAAATATCGCGGTTTTACTGCCGCTGTCGGGACGTTTCCGTGAGCAGGGCAAGTCAATTCGGTTAGGCATATTAGATGCGTTTTATCGTCAGCAACAGTTAAATAATTCAGCAACCACAGGCAATCTTGAGATTAACTCACCTACACTGCATTTTTATGATAGCCATGCGCAATCGGTGGAAGATATCACCGCCCAGTTTGCACAAAACAAGATCGACTTTGTTATTGGGCCGTTATTAAAAAATGAGATTGAAACCTTTTTACCTTTGGTTGAAAAAATGCCGGTGTTAGCCCTAAACGCTTTTCCGGAAAAAATGCCGAACAGCAAAAATAGTGCACCCGAAACAGTCTCGACTGACCAGCCTTGGCATTATTCATTTTCACTTTCACCCGAACACGAAGCCAAACAAGCGGCTCAATTTATCAGTGACAACAAGCACAAAAACCCGCTCATTATCGCGCCTAAATCTGACTACGGAAAACGTGTTGCCCAGGCCTTTAAAAATGAATGGCAAGCACTGCATAATAAGGAAATTGAACAACACTTTTTCACTTCCAAGTCGAAACTAGCTTCCTTTATTGAGCGCGTTTTACAAACTGATAAGAGTGAAACACGCAATAATCAAATGCAGAAGATCACCAATCTTCCGCTTGAAAAAGAGGTCCGCAGCCGTACCGATATTGATGCGATTTACCTGGTGAGCAAACGTGATGAACTGATCTTACTTAAACCCTTTCTCGACGTCACAGTGAGCCCTTTTGCTGACAAGATACCGCTATATGCCAGTTCGCGTTCTCATGAATTTGACCGCGGTGGTCTGCAAAATAAAGAATTATCAAATTTTACATTTTCAGATATGCCCTTTCTTATCAATCAGCAGGGAGAAATAATAACCGGGCTAAATAAAGTGTTACCAAGACAATCCTATGCCGCGTTACGCTTGTTCGCCTTTGGTTTTGACAGTTATCAATTGATTGGACAATTAATTCGGCTACAAAAGACTGAAGGTTATTATTACCCGGGTTTAGTCGGTCAATTAAGCCTGGATTTAAGCAATAGGGTGCAGCCAAAATTGAGTTGGGCAAAATACTATCAGGGAGAATTAATTGAAGTTGCCTCGCCTACTACAAGCGAGTAACTCAAAAGGGGTACTTGCTGAGAAACAAGCCTTATCTTATTTACAAGAACAAGGCTTAACCTTAATTTGCCAAAATTATTACTGCCGTTTTGGTGAAATAGATTTGATCATGCTCGATCAGGATACAGTTGTTTTTATTGAAGTACGCTATCGAAAAAACAGTGATTTTGGTGGGGCATTTGCTTCTATTAATAGTAGCAAACAGCGTAAAATAATCACCACTGCGAAGCATTATTTAATGACATTAGAGAATCAACCCTTTTGCCGCTTTGATGCCATTGCGCTCGATAGCACCTCAAGCACACCCGCTTGGATCCAAAATGCCTTTCAAGAATAAGATGATACAACATAATGATAAATGAAAAAATTCACGCACACTTTGCCGAAAGTATTCAAACCTCAATAGTGGCCGCCGAAGCGCTACCTGAATTAATAGAAAAAGCGGCAATATTATTGAGTAAGACACTGATCAGAGGAAATAAAATACTGGTTTGCGGCAATGGCGGAGCAGCCGCTTTGGCGCAGATTTTTGCCTCGCATCTGCTTAATAAATATGAGAAAGAACGCCCCTCTCTTCCGGCTATCGCTATTACAGCCGACTCGGCACTGTTGTCGGCCATTGCCACGGACAGTCATTTTAACGAGATTTACGCAAAACAGATTGCCGCGCTATCGCAAGATGGGGATCTGTTATTAGTTATCAGTCATGGCGGGAATAGTCGTAATTTAATTAAAGCGGTAGAAACTGCGCTGAGTAAAAATTTACAAATTATTGTATTAAATGGCGTGGATGGTGGTGAGCTTGCAGGTTTGTTAGGCTCCGATGACATAGAAATCAGGGCACCCAGTGACAAAGGATCTCGTATTGAGGAGATTCATCTGTTGGTTATTAACTGCCTGAGTGATTTAATTGATCAACAACTTTTCCCTCAGCAATAAGGATTAATATGCAAAAAATATTTTTAAGCGTCTTTCTTGGTAGCCTGTTATTACTGCAGGGTTGTGCCGGCGGTTTAATTGTAATGGCAGGGACGGCCGTGACAGTCAGCAGCGATGAACGCAGTATTTCTCAGCAGCTAAGTGATGATTCTTTATCCATGGATGCCTTAGATAAAATTAATGGACTTAAGATCAGTAATCAACATATTCGCATTAACTTAGTCAGTAATAGCGGTTATCTGCTGATCATCGGCCAAGTTACCAACCAGCAATTAAGTGATAAAATAGAGCAACAGTTAAATACTCTGACCAATGCAAAAGGCATTTATAACCAGTTAAGAATTGGTCAACCCATTGGTTTTGCCCAACAAAGTGTAGACAGCTGGATCACCACAAAAGTGAAAGGCAAACTGACCGCGAATGATGATGTCAATCCCCTTAAGGTTAAGGTCATAACCGAAAATTCAGAAGTATTTTTAATTGGTAAAGTGACTAAAGAGATGTCGGATCAGGCAACGGCTATCGCCCGTCAAGTGAATGGGGTAAAGCAAGTCAATCGCGTTTTTCAACTGATTGACAAGAATTCCTAATTCCCCCTCAAAATTTGCGAAAAAAAAGGCTTAACCGAAAGATTAAGCCTTTTTTATGCGCGCTGAAAAAATAAAAATCAGCTATTATTTTCTACTAATGAGTAAATAGCTGAAGATTTACTCTTTAATTCATTACACTGATGACACCATAAATTTGCCGCACCACATGCCTGTAAAAGCGCAAGTTGAGAGCCGCACTTGTCACATGCTGCATGAAGTTTTAAGTCACTGCCGCAAGCATCACAATGATAATGTTGTTTTTGTATGCCGTGATATTCTATTTCATGAGCACATTGAGGGCATTTTAATGCCATTATTTTTTACTCTTTTTATGAAATTTCATCATACGCTGACGTTTATACATCTGATTCGGTGTTAATTTATTACGACGCCCTTCAAAGGGGTTAGTCCCTTCACGGAATTCGATACGAATAGGAGTCCCCATAATACCCAGTGAGCGGCGGAAGTAATTCATCAGATAACGTTTGTAAGAATCCGCTAATTTTTTAACTTGATTACCATGAATGACAATCAGTGGCGGATTGTAACCCCCTGCATGGGCATAACGTAATTTAACACGGCGTCCGCCAACCATAGGCGGTTGATGATCATCTGCGGCCATGGTCATAATACGCGTTAAAATAGAGGTAGAGATACGTTTTGTCGAAGAGTCATAGGCTTCTTCAACAGATTCATATAAATGGCCGACACCTGTTCCGTGCAGGGCAGAGATAAAATGAATTTTTGCAAAATCGATAAAACCTAAACGCCTATCCAGTTCACTTTTAACCCGATCTTTATCGTATTCGGTCATGCCATCCCATTTATTGACGGCAATGACTAATGAACGTCCCGCGTTAAGCGTAAAACCTAACAGACTTAAATCCTGATCCGAAATACCATCCCGCGCATCGATAATCAAGAGTACAACGTTACAGTCTTCAATCGCTTTCAATGTTTTGATAACAGAGAATTTTTCAACGGTTTCGTTGACTTTTTTACGCTTACGCACACCGGCAGTATCAATCAGAATATATTCCCGATCATCACGGCTCATTGGAATATAAATACTGTCACGTGTTGTTCCCGGCAGATCGTATACAAGCACACGTTCTTCGCCTAAAATTCGGTTGGTGAGGGTAGACTTACCCACGTTAGGACGGCCGATTAAAGCCAGTTTAATAGGTAAAGCAGCGAGGCGTTCCTGCTCTTTTTGTAATGCGGCTTCATCTTCATCGACAAATTCAAGACCGGTTTCCAGATCAGAAAAATCGTCTTCCAGCTCGACATCATCAAAGAAACCATCCAAAGCTATCTCAATCATCTGGCGCACACCTTTACCCTGTGCGGCAGCAATATGATAAACCTCGCCAAGTGCAAGAGCATAAAACTCCGCACAAACAGAATCGGCATCAACACCATCTGTTTTATTAGCAACAACAAAGACTTTTTTATCTTGTTTACGCAGGTGATCTGCAATGGCTTCATCCGCAATGGTCATGCCGGCGCGCGCATCAACCAAAAACAGAACGGCATCGGCTTCATCTATTGCCTGTAAAGACTGACCAGCCATTAAGGCATCAATGCCCTCTTCATCACCAGTAATACCACCCGTATCAATAACGATAAATTCATGTTCATCGATTTTCGCCTGACCGTATTTACGATCTCGCGTTAAACCTGGAAAATCCGCGACTAATGCATCACGAGTACGAGTTAAGCGGTTAAATAAAGTTGATTTACCCACATTTGGGCGGCCAACTAAAGCGACGACTGGTAACATATTTCAATCCTATAAAACAAAAAAAGCCCCTCCGCAATAAATGCGAGGGGCTGACAGTATACAGTAAAAATTTAAGGAATTATTCTACATTTATAGATGGTTTTTCAATCGCAACTAATTTACCACTGCGAGAGAGTAAATAAAGGTGTGTTTCTGTTGCCACCGGCTCTTTATATAACCCCTTAGAGTCAATTTCTTGTTGCGCAACAAACTGCCCGGTATCACGATCCAGCCAGTGCAGGTAACCTTCCCCGTCGCCGACAACAAGATACTCATTAGCAACAGTCACACCGGTGACATCACGGTAAGAGAGTTGCTCGTTTACCCAAATCTGAGCACCGGTACGGCGATCAACGGCATACACCCAGCCCCGATAATCTGTTAAATAAAGGCTATTGCCCGATAAGGTAATATTATTAAAACCAGAATATTTAGTTGACCAGAGCTGTTTCCCCTTGAGCAGGTCAATGGCCGCTAAATTTCCGTTATAAGCGAGTGCAAAAACCTCATCGTTGGATATCACAGGTTGCATATCAACATCAACAATACGATCTAATTCAGTCGCACCATAGGGACGAGCAATCGGCAGTTGCCACAATGCCTGACCTGTGTCGAGTAACGCAGCTGAAACAAAACCATCGGCCCGGCCGTAAATAACCCCTCCTTGAGAAATGGAAGGGGCAGAACTACCGCGTAAGGTTAAATTGGGCTGTTTATTGTTCAGTGTCCATAGTTCTTCCCCGGTCTCGCTATCCAAAGCAATCAGATCTCCGCGGCTCGTATGGACAACAACTTTACCGTTTGCATAGGCTGGGTTAGCGAGCACTTCACCGCTGACGGTAGATAACCATTTTAACTTGCCCGTATTTTTGTCTATGGCTAACACTTGCGCATTTTCAGTGCCGATAAATAAGGTATCCAGTGCCAGGGTGATACCGCCGGAAAATCGTGCTGAACGGTTTAATTCATTACTTTTATGTTCACTAAAATCATTGGACCAAAGTAACTTCCCTTCGTCCAGCGTAAAAGCTTTGATTTCGCCTGCACGGGAAGCGGCATAAATAGCTTCTGAATCAACGGCCGGTTGTAATTGTGAATAATATTTATCAACACCGTCACCAACACTTTTTTGCCAAGCCACCTCAGGTTGATAGGACGCTTCAAAAACAGGCAGTGTCGCCATCACCACAACATCTTCTTCACTGTTAAAAAGTGAACAACCGGTTAATAAAAAAGCTGCCCCAGAAATAACAGCAATACTTTTAAGCCATTTTTTCATCTGATATCTCAATTTATTTTTCAGTTTCAAGAATTGGAGCAGCAACCGTTTTACCATTGGCTATCGCAAGATCATCAAATTGTAATTGCAAAATGGGTCCAACATTTCCCTGGCTGGCATTAATCGCCTCTTGAAATGCAGTACGCGCTTTTTCAATATCACCCATTTTTAAATATATTGACCCTTTGACTTGATTCGCTTTCGCTAAAAAACTCGGTTCAGTAATTAATGCCAGGGTTTTTAATGCCTGTTCATCTTCACCTAGCTGGGCTTCAACGCGCGCCAAACGTAAATTGATAACGGCATTGAGTGGCGCATACTCATTTTGTGACTGCAGCTGTACAAGTTGCGCTTTAGCGAGCGCAAAATCTTTTTGCTGTACCGCTTCTTTGGCGAGCAGTAAAGAGGCTAATACACCGTAGTTATTATCCTGGTTGTCAGCAATAAAGGTTTTGATATCCTCAAGACCTGCTTCAGCGCCCTTGCTTTCAAACTTAACTAACATGTCCGAATAAGCCTGCGAAGCCTCTTCCTGCCCGGTGATCACCGACTCGTTATAAAAACGCCAGCCCCAAAGTCCAGCCAGGCCGACAACGGCAGCAATGATTAATGTATTGCCGTTTTCTTTCCACCAGTTTTTAATGGCAACAACCTGCTGTTCTTCTGTCTCGTAACCTTCAATAATATCAACCACGTGTTATTCCTTATTATAAATTTTAAAGTGAATGTTATTCAAAATAGCCAGGTAATACTTTAATCAGCTCATTCATCGCAACGCTTTGCTGCTCATACTTACCCTGTAAGTCTTTAATTGTGACGCAACCACTCTCTAACTCACTTTCAGCAATGATCAGCGCCAAACGTGCCCCGCTTTTATCGGCGCGTTTGATCTGCTTTTTAAAGTTACCGGCACCGCAATGGTGCATCATTTTTATCTGAGGCAATTCAGTTCGAATCAGTTCTGCCACCTTAAAACCGGCAATATCAGCACCTTCTCCAACGACTATGCTGTATATATCCACATCATTTTTAACATCATCATTTAATGCCAGTGTTTCCAGCATCAGGATAATTCTTTCCAGACCCATCGCAAAACCTACCGCAGGGGTTGCTTTGCCGCCGAGTTGTTCAACCAATCCATCGTAACGCCCCCCCGCACAAATGGTACCCTGAGATCCGAGACTGTTGGTTACCCACTCAAAGACAGTGCGGTTATAATAATCTAAGCCGCGCACTAAACGCTCATTAATAACATATTTAATACCCGCCGCATCAAGATATTTTTGCAATTGGGCAAAGTGTTCGACAGATTCATCATCAAGATATTCAGACAGTTTTGGTGCATCGACTAATAATGTTTGAATGTCAGGATTTTTACTGTCAAGAACACGTAATGGATTGCTTAGCATACGCCGCTTGCTATCTTCATCCAGCTGTTCAACATGGCGTGATAAATAGACAACTAATGCCTCTTTGTATAAAGCGCGCGCTTCGTTGGAGCCCAAAGAGTTCAACTGCAATTCTACCTCTTTATCTATTCCCAGAGATTTCCATAAACGCGCGGAAAGTAAAATCACTTCAGCGTCAATGTCTGCACTGGCTATACCGAAGGTTTCCACCCCAAATTGATGAAATTGACGGTAGCGGCCTTTTTGCGGACGTTCGTGCCTGAACATCGGGCCCGTGTACCATAAACGGCGCTCCTGATTATATAATAAGCCATGCTCATTGCCGGCACGCACGCAGGATGCTGTCCCTTCAGGACGCAAAGTTAAGCTATCTCCGTTACGATCGGCAAATGTATACATTTCTTTTTCAACGATATCGGTTACTTCACCGATTGAGCGTTTAAAAAGATTGGTATTTTCAACAATTGGCATACGTATTTCAGAGTAACCGTAACTGCTCACTACTTGTCTAAATAATGACTCTAATTTTTGCCAAACAGGTGTTTGTTCAGGAAGAGTATCGTTCATGCCACGAATTGCTTGGATCTTTTTTGCCACAATGATTTCCGCATACAGTTGAGAAGAAAATAGTGAGTCATTATAGGGGCTTTTCAAATTAGATGAAACCATGCAGCGGGCTTTCTCAGACAATTTATACTTTGTAATTGATTAACTTATAAAAAAGCCTGTTATTGTTTAACAATAACAGGCTTTTTAGAGAAGAAGAATTTAAACTTTTATGATGATATTGCTCTGATCCGTGCGGCTGACACGCGCTCGAATTTTCGCTTCAAGCTGATCTATCACGTTATTATTATCAAAGCGATCTCGCTGACGCACCCCATCTTCGTAAAAACCACTTTTGTTTTTACCGCCGGTAATGCCCAAATCAGAAATTAATGCTTCCCCCGGCCCGTTGACAACACAACCAATAATAGACACATCCATTGGCATAACGATATCTTCAAGACGTTCCTCTAATGCATTAACCGTTGCAATAACATCAAATTCCTGACGCGAACAGGTTGGACAGGCAATAAAATTAATACCGCGGCTGCGAATACGTAATGATTTTAAAATATCAAAACCTACTTTAATTTCCTCGACAGGATCGGCAGCCAGAGATACCCGCAGGGTATCGCCTATGCCCTGAGAAAGTAACATGCCTAAACCAACCGCGGATTTAACCGAGCCACTGCGCAGTCCTCCGGCTTCGGTGATTCCTAAATGCAGCGGTTGAATTATCTGCTTTGCCAGCAGTTGATATGATTCAACCGCAAGCCATGCATCCGATGCTTTTACACTCACTTTAAATTGATCAAAATTAAGCCGGTCTAAAATATCCACATGGCGCAGTGCAGAATCCACCAGCGCTTGTGCCGTTGGCTCTCCGTATTTTTCTTGGATATCGGCTTCCAGTGAGCCGCCGTTTACGCCAATACGAATAGGAATATTATAATCACGCGCGCAATCAACAACGCTGCGGATGCGCCGCTCATTACCAATATTACCCGGGTTAATACGCAGACAGTCAACGCCGTATTCAGCGACTTTCAGGGCGATACGATAATCAAAATGAATGTCGGCTATCAGCGGGATATTACTTAAGGCTTTAATTTCCCGAAAAGCCTCCGCAGCATTCATAGTAGGCACTGAAACCCGCACCATATCCGCACCAACCGCTTCTAAGCGTTTGATTTGTGCAACGGTAGCGGCAACGTCAGTGGTCAAAGTATTGGTCATAGATTGCACTGTAATTGGCGCATTTCCGCCAACAGGCACATTACCCACCATGATCTGTTTTGATACACGACGTATAATTGAAGAAGGATGGCTCATAATACTTTTACTCTTTGTTAATAGACCCGTGTTTAAAAAAAAACAACAGTTCACCCGATAATGATATTTTCCCTCAAACCGCGTTAAGATGCTGTATTCGTTTTATGAAAAACGTCCAGGGCAAAGCGCAAAGAACCTGCTGCGTTGTTAGCGGGTTTAGGGGGTTACTTTACTATTTTTTTTGTTCTGTTCAAATCTGAGCTTATGCTGGAATATAAAACTGCATCGCTTGTCCTGCAGTAAAAGCACGCTCGATTATTTTGTCTTGATATTTTATGGCAACAACGCTCGGATCACCTAATTTCATTTTAAATGGCGCTATCCCTTCGATTGACAAACTGTCATCCTTTGCGTAAAGACCAAATGCTAAACGTTTACCCGTTGCATCATAGATTTCAGTCCAGCAGTCTCCTGAGAAAGATAAATAAAGCGACGCAGCAATAGCCTTTGGTGACGTATCAAGTGGCTCTTTATTTTCAAGCGCGGCGCTTTTATCCTCTGTATTTATTTGATCTGCACTGCTGGCTGGATCTATTGTGTTTTGAATAACGGGCTCAATGATTATTTCATCAACCGCAGTCTCTTTTAATTCAGGCAACGTTTCTTTATCAATAACAACAGGGTTGAAGGGTTTATTTTCAGCATCTTCGCTACTTTCTGCTGTGACTGTCGTCGCTGACTCCTTCGCGAAAAACAAACCAGACTGCTGAGCGAACACTGCGGCGAGTATGGCTATCAACACTAAAACAACTAACAACCACAGAGGTATTAATCTCTTTTTGCCAGCGGGCAACATGCTGGCAGTTGCCCTGATACTGCAGTCCCTCGCCTGGGGTTTGGAAAGTTGTTGGTACTCAATAAATTCATCAATTGATTTTAAAGCTACTAGTTTTGCATAGTTAGCAAGGTACCCGCGTAGATAGATAGGGGCATATTGTCTGCTTTCAATCAAAACAGAGATATCACCTTCCAACTCTCTTACCGCACTCTCATTTAAATTCAGAAGCTTAGCAACCTGCTCGACTGATAATGAAGCTTTTAACCTGGCATTATGCAATGCCAGACCCAGTGGGGTAATAATTTTCGCTGTATCGTTATTCATAGTATCCATGATTTAAATAGTCTAATGCTTGATGGGATTCTGGAAATGTTTCTAATAATATTCCGGCATATTTATTCAGGCTGGCATCTTTTCCGGTCGCATAGCTTAAACGAATCCATTGCCATAAACTCTCCGCAGAATATCCACTTTGTTTTTGGTAATTGAATAAATTTAACCCTGCCTCTTTATGATTTTTTTGAGTGATATTTATCTTTGCCAGAGCAAGGTTCAAATATAATTTGTTCGGATTATGTGAAAGTGAATATTGATAATAAAATAATGCTTTTTCCAGATGGTTTATCTTTTCGGCGCACATTCCCGCATTCTCATAGGTATCTGCAACATTGCTATAACTGAGCTGTTCAAGTGCGGTTAAAAATGCGTTTTCTGCTTCTTCGTAGCGCTTTTGCTGACACAAAAATGTACCGTAATTATTGTAGGTATCCGAATTATTTGGATCTAGAGACAGGGACTTTTTATACATCTGTTCAGCTTTTTCACTTTCCTTGACGGCTTGATAATAATAAGCAAAAACACGATATACAGTGGCATCTTTGGGCTGGTATGATAACGCTTTTTCGAGATTTTCTTTCGCTTGCTGCATCTGCTTATTTTCTAAATAAACGAGAGCAAGTTTAACACGTATCTCGGCTGCCCCCTTTGGGTCCAGTGCCATTTTTTGACCCGCAGCAGAATTTTTTATTGTGGTCGTCGTTGCACTGGAAGTACAGGCCGACAAGACGAGCAAGAGCAAAATAGAAACAAAATTTTGACGCATATATTCCTTAAAATGGCGCTAGCTAATCTAATACACTAAGGTAATAATGTGCACATTTTAGCGTTCTAAAATGTGCACAAAAAAGTGCTTATATTGTGATGGAAAATACGGACTCTTTCATCCCTTTTAATGCAAAAATGGAAGGTCAAGCAGCTTATCTTCAAGCAGATCAATCTGTTAAGTCTACTTGTATCGCAACGTGACTTCAAGGTACAAATTCAGCGCTTAGCTCGGACAACCCATCAGAGCAGAATATGCAAAGGATAGCCTGTCTTTTTGACTATTGCAGGGACTGAGTTGTGCCCTTTGCTAAACAATTACCCCTGGTTAATGGCGATGTTCTCACCCTGCAGACGTTTTTTCATGGTGCGTTTAGTCCTGTCAATCACATCTCCGACAAGTTGTCCGCACGCGGCATCAATATCATCACCGCGCGTTTTACGGACGATCACTGTATAACCATATTCCATTAACACTTTACTGAAGCGATCCACCCGGCTGTTGCTTGGTTTTTGGTAATCATTCCCCGGGAACGGGTTAAAAGGAATCAGGTTTATCTTACAAGGTGTATCTTTAAGTAAAATGGCCAACTCATGAGCTTGATCAGTAGAATCGTTAAAATGGTCCAGCAATAAATACTCTATGGTCACTTTACCACGGTTAGCCTTTGATTTTTCGATATAACGTTTCACACCCGCCAAGAAATCAGCAATATTGTACTTATCGTTAATGGGCATCATTTCAGAGCGCAATGTATCGTTTGCTGCATGTAATGAGATAGCCAAAGCAACATCAATACGATCGCCTAAAATATCAAGCGCAGGAACAACGCCTGAAGTTGATACCGTGACACGGCGTTTTGAAAGTGCATAACCAAAATCATCTAACATCAACTCCATGGCCGGAATAACATTATTAAGGTTGAGCAACGGCTCGCCCATGCCCATCATGACCACATTGGTAATTGGCCGCTTACCACTTTCCCCCGTCACCCCTACAATTTTAGCGGCTCTCCAAACTTGGCCAATAATTTCGCTGACGCTTAAATTACGGTTGAATCCCTGCTGGGCGGTAGAGCAGAAGTTACAGGCTAAGGCACAACCTACCTGTGAAGAAATACACAAAGTTGCGCGATCTTTTTCGGGAATATAAACAGTCTCAATCTCTTGATCGCCCACCGTCATTGCCCATTTTATCGTACCATCAGTACTGCGTTGTTCGACTTTCACCTGCGGTGCAACAATTTCTGCTTTTTCTTTTAATTTTTCGCGCAGTTTTTTATTAACGTTACTCATCAGATCAAAGTCTTCACAACCATAATGATAAATCCATTTCATCACTTGCTCAGCACGAAAGGGTTTTTCGCCTAATTCGACAAAAAACGCACGTAAACCTTCGCGGTTCAAATTCAGTAGGTTTACTTTTTTTATATTCATGAAAGCCTCGTTAATAACAATAAATTACTCAATACTGCCAGCCGCTGTTGACCTTTCTGCAATGAAAGGTCAACAGCGGCTGTATAATCAAAATTAGGGAAAGGATTGTACAAAGGTTAAACGCATTTGGCTAGGGCGAAAATAACAAATAAAAATGCATTGCTGAATGAAAAATCTATTTTCCTATTTAAACAACTGTCAATATTGGTATTTGTTGTTTTTTTGAGCAAGTGTAATAAATTTCAGGGCCAAGCTTTTCGCCCCTTTGATTAATCGTTTTCTGAATCTTCCCGCGCTTTAATAAAACCGCCATCATAGGTGCTAAGCCCTCGGCTCTTAAGTGGAAGTGTTTAAGCAGCTGCTTTTCTTCAACGCGTCCGGCATTTTGTACATATTCTGACATGGCTAATAAGATCATGAATAAAGGACCTTTAACTGTATTTTTGCTAATACATTTCCTGTCCGGTTAAGGCCATAAAGTACGACTAAAATAACCGTAGCTGATAGCATCAAATACACTAAACTGGTGAGCGGATGCTGCATGAAGGTCATTACTTGGTAATAACAAACGGCAACAATATAAGCGGCTGTCGTTGACCATAGGGCAATAAAACGTGCCCAGGTAGCGCCCACCTCTCGCACTATCGCCCCCATCGCTGCGGCGCAGGGTGCATACAACAATATAAATAACAGGTAAGCAAAAGCCGCCTCTTTGCTGGCAAAAGCCTTTTGGATATTGCTGTAAACAGTGAGATCAACCCCCTGCTCCTGCGCAGCTAGCGCTAAATCAGTCATCTCTCCTACCCTTAGTCCCAGCGGATCGCTGATATTGATACCTAATAAGTTTTCAGGGATAGTTTGCAGCGCTGTATTGAACTTTTCAAGAAAGGTTAATTCAACCTCCTCTTCAACAGACTGAGTTGAATAAAGGTTATTTAAGGTCCCAACCACGGCTTCTTTAGCAAATATTCCGGTGACAATACCCAAGGTTGCCGGCCAGTTATCCTGCGTAATACCGAGCGGCGATAATACCGGCGTAATAATTTTAGCACCTTTGCTCAGTAACGATTGATCACTGTCCTGATGGCCAAAACTGCCGTCTGAACCGACCGAGTTGATCACATTTAACAGCGTCACCACCAGTACTATGGTTTTCCCGGCACCCAGTACAAAACCTTTCATTTTTTGCCATGTTTTAATAAAAGTGTTTTTTAGGGTTGGCAGTTCATAATCGGGTAATTCTAAGAACAGATTTTCACTTTTACCCGGTAAGATTGTATGGCTTAAAATATAACCGGTGATAACAGCCACTAAAATACCTACCAGGTAGAGTAAAAAGACAATGTTCTGACCATTTTCAGGAAAGAAGGCACTGGCAAACAGCGCATACACGGGTAAACGTGCCCCGCATGACATAAACGGCGACATTATTACCGTTAACAAACGTTCGCGTTCTTTTTCAAGTGTGCGAGTGGCCATCACCGCAGGCACAGTGCAACCAAAACCCACTATCATAGGCACAAATGATTTTCCGGGCAGACCTAAATACTGCATGCCTTTATCTATCACAAAGGCGGCACGAGCGAGATAACCTGAACTTTCTAATAAGGCTAAAAACAGATATAAACAGCCTATAACAGGGATAAAGGTCATCACGGTTTGCACGCCGTTACCGACGCCGTAGGCTAATATATTAATTAACCATTCGGGTGCTGAAATAGCGGCTAATAACTGCGCACTGCCATCAACAAAAATAGCGCCTGCAGTAATATCAAAGAAATCAACAAAGGCACTGCCGATATTAATTGAAAACATAAACATCAGGTACATAACCAATAAAAAGAAAGGAATGCCGGTGAATCTGTTTAAGGCCAGCGCATCAATCTTTTCCGTGATGCTTCTGCCTAAATGCCCCTGCAAACGCACGGCTTGTTGTGAAAGCTGGTAAATAAAACTGTAGCGTGTATCCGCTATCTGTAAATCGATATCCATATCGGCAGCCAACTTGGTGTTTGCAAGTGCCTGGTTTTGCGCTGCAGAAAAAAGTTGTGTGAGACTTTGATCATTTTCTAAGAGTTTGATTGCTAATCCGCGATTTGCGAGTTTGTGCTCAACACCGGCTAACAAAACGCTTGCCTGGTCAATCATTGCCTCGAGCCTTTCACCGTAATCAAGTGCTATAGGGGCTGTTGAGATTTGCTGATTAAAATCCTGCAGTTTGATTTTAAGCTGCTGCACCGCATTTTTATCATGGGCAGATAGACTAATAACCGGGCAGCCTAATATTTTTGCGATATATTTTTCATCGATCAGCAATTGCTTGCTCTGCGCGACATCTATCTTATTGAGCACGGCAACGACCGGTAAACCAAGCTCTTTAAGTTGCAGAGTAAGGTATAAGCTGCGCTCCAAATTACTGGCATCAATCACATTGAGTAGCAAATCCGGGCTATTTTTCATAATATAATCAAAGGCCACTCGCTCATCAAGCGAGCTCCCGTCGGGATCATAATCCAGGCTATAAATACCCGGCAGATCAGTTACCTGAACTTCACAGTTAGGATCCACATTAAAATAACCAATTTTTTTTTCGACCGTGACTCCACTCCAGTTACCAACATGCTGGTTGGACCCGGTTAATGCATTAAATAATGACGTTTTTCCTGAATTGGGGTTGCCAATCGTTGCGACGCTTAATGTCATACTGGCAACTCCACTTTGATTTGACTCGCTAATATTTTGCGCAGGGCAATATTGTTGTTTGCGCAGCGTATAGCGAGAGGATCACCCATTGGCGCTACACGTAATAATAGAATCTTTGCTTTCGGTAAAAAGCCTAAGTTAAGCAGCTTCTTACGCATCACAGGCTCCATATCATGCATATTGACTATAGTGGCCGTTTGCCCTGCTTTCAGATCCGATAAAACCATTTGCAACCCCCTTTCAAACCTTAATGCTAATCGTTATCATTTAGATTTAATGTTAATATAAAGGTTAGCGCCATTCCATGTTCTAGATCATTTTTATTTGCAGTATTTAAAAAAGACTCTGGTAAACTTAAGCACAACACAATCTAGAGAATAGGAATTCATATGGACTTCAGCGACCTTAATCTTGTTTATTCGACCGACGGTGGAAAGATTGATACGCCAAAAATTGAAAAAAAAGCGGCTAAAGGTGATGGTATTATTCGCATTCATCGTGAAACTAAAGGGCGGAAGGGCAAGGGAGTCACCTTAATAAAAGGCTTAGAATTGGATGAAAAGTCCTTAAAAGCGCTTGCTAAAGAGATCAAAAAACGCACCGGCACCGGGGGTTGTGTCAAAGATTTCGTGATAGAGATTCAGGGCGATCAACGCGAGATTGTTAAACTTTTTTTAGAGAAAAAAAATTACAAGGTAAAATTGGCCGGCGGTTGATGGTGACACGCCAGGCCTTTGCAGCGCTGAAAACAGCAGTGCCCGGACTGTTAAGCGCTTTTCTTGAGATCAAGTGCTTGAGATGAAAAATCAATACCCGCCCAGCCAGAAATCATAAATTGGCGAATATTTTGATGATCCTTTGCCTGCGGATGTTTTAAAACATCTTCCCGGTAATAATCACCAAAACATGACAGTGTTTGCTGCGTATTTAAATGGTGTAATTTTGCAAAAGAGAAGATCTTACATGAGCCGGAGTTTTGACCCGCTAAATTTAAATGCGGACCGTTATTAAAAGCCGTTTCGGTAAAGTTATAATTTTTTTCAATCAACCCTAACAGATCAGAGAAGACTATCTCTTGAGGTTGACTTTTTATCTTTTCTAAAAATTCATCAACTAACATAATAATCATTCCACTCTTTACGAATCAAAATAAATGGTTTTGTCTGCAGGCATATTTTCGGGACTAATTGACTCACCTTTAATCACCTTCTCTTCACCAGCCCATTCACCAAGATCGATCAGTTGACAACGCTTACAACAAAATGGACGGTGACTATTTTCAATAGTCCATTCGACTTCTTTTTTACAGGTTGGGCAGTTAACTATCATATAAACTCCAAGGGGCTATTGATCTTTCGCGTGCATTTTTGCAGCAAAATTTGTACTCGAAAGGCCAATAGCGTCTAACAACAAATTTGCTGAAACTCAATACTGTCTAAGGTATTTGTTTCACTTTCGGCGCTCATAAATCGGATTGAATAACGCTGGTTGTGGCCACTTATAACAGGATACACGACTTGTTTTTTGTCCACTTTGACAATAATAAAACCACACTTTTCAACTTCCGCCTGATAAAAACCATTTTTAGCCGTCTGTGTTGTAGCAACAGCCTGAGAACGCTTTATTTTGAGAAATAATGTTAATGCTTTTTCTAAACTGGCAAAATGGCTAAACCAGGATTGTGCATCCTTCTGGCGTTTTTCCAAGTCAGAGGCTAACCAAAAATGGAACTGAGGTAAATCGAAATTACAGGTACCACCGGGAATAAAAAAACGTTGTTTTAAAGAAGTTAAAAAACGGTTGGTTTTAAAAAAACGCAGTTGTTTTGGCAGACGCAGCACGGCTTGAATAAGCCCTTCAATTTCGGCAATCAAATCATTAACAGCTTTCTGATCCACTGCATCATGGTTTAACCACCTTCTCATCTGCTCAGATAACAAACGTAAATCTTTAATTAAATCATGACGAATATCGCTACGCTCAGCTAATTCAACCAATTCCAATAGGGCTTTAAAAAAAATAGTAGCGTCATTTACATGCTCAAAAGAGAGACTCATTTTAAGCTGAGTGAAGAGAAATTCAAAACGTAAATAACTACGATTCTTCTCATTCAGAGGGTATTCAAAAGCGATCATTTTTATCTAAATATCTCCACGAAAAATGACAACAATACAGTAAAACTGGGTAAACAGGAAACAAATGACTGTTATTTGATTAGTTTTTCAATTTACGAAATTGAGCATCAAGCTGCTGCACCGTGTTTTTTAGTGCCGGCAGAGAAAGGTCACTGTTATCGATAATAAAATCCGCTTTCTGCAGGCGGGTTTGCCTGTCGATTTGACTCGCAATGATAGCATAAATAACCTCCTCATCCGCACCATCCCGTGCACAGGCTCTTTTTACTTGTACAGCAGGAGCGGCATCCACAACCAGATTATAGTCGGTGAATTTATCCAAATTATTCTCAAATAATAGTGGCGCCTCCAATAGTGCATAATCTCCCTTGACCTTAGCCAGTTGATCAAGCATCTTTACGCGAATAAGCGGATGCAGTAAATTATTTAACCACAATTTTTCCTGCTCATTTTGAAAAATAAACTGGCGTAAAAAAGTGCGATTAAGCTGCCCGTCCGTCAGTACCTCACTGCCAAAGTGCTGCTCAATTTGTTGCAATGCCGGTTGCCCTTTTTCAACAACTTGCCGTGCCACAAGATCCGCATCAATAATCTGGATTCCTAATTCAGAAAAAAAACCGGACACAGTCGATTTCCCGCTACCAATTCCACCCGTCAAGCCAATAATTAATGTCATAATATTCCTTTATCTTAGATTTATTCATATTTTCATTTTTTGTTGGAGTTGTCACTTTAGAACATTGGTATTAACAATGCATTAAGGTAATATTTGTTTTTTTATTGTTAATGGAAATTCCCCATGGTTGCACAAGAAATAATCCAGAGTGTCAAAATCGCGTTAGATGAAGATTTAAACGGTCTCTCTCCACTTGAAGGGGATATCACAGCGAATTTAATTCCTGATGGTAAACAAGCTAAAGCGATTGTTATAACACGTGATGATGCGGTTTTTTGTGGCAAAGCATGGACCGAAGAGATCTTCCGGCAACTGGGCAATCAAGTGATCATCACTTGGTTTGTCAAAGACGGTGATTTTGTAAAAGCCGACAGTCAATTATTTGCTCTTGAAGGAGCAGCTCGCACTTTATTAACGGGTGAACGTACTGCGCTTAATTTTATACAAACATTGTCAGGCATTGCCACAAAAGTTAAATACTACACGGATTTAATCAAAGACACCGATTGTAAATTGCTTGATACCCGTAAAACCATACCCGGTTTACGTAATGCCTCTAAATATGCAGTATTATGTGGCGGCGGTTTCAACCACCGAATCGGTCTGTATGATGCATATTTAATTAAAGAGAACCACATTATGGCTTGTGGCGGCATTGAAGCGGCAGTCAAGATGGCAAAAACTCAACATCCGGAACTATGGGTAGAAGTGGAAGTGGAATCTATTGCGGAATTAAAAGAAGCATTAAATGCGCGTGCGGAGCGTATTATGTTAGATAATTTCAGTATTGCAATGATGCTCGAAGCCGTGGCAATAAATGCTGAAAATCCAGATTCAACGGCCAAGTTAGAAGTTTCAGGTAATGTTAACAGCAAAACTATCCTCCCCTACGCAAAAACGGGCGTCGATTACATTTCCGTAGGCGCTTTAACCAAACATGTACATGCCATTGATTTATCAATGCGTTTTATAGCTTAATAGCAATTTGTGTTTATTAAAAACCGCCCTAAACTTGTTGGACTGTTCAGGGAGGTTTTTATGTCATACAAAACGTTAATTTTTTTACTTTTCTTTTTTTCTCCGTTATCCCACAGCAGCGAAACCTCAGCCCCACCGATTCAACTTGCGACCCTTTATCATCAGGATATTAATATCCAAGAGTATTGGGTAAGCGAGAAATTGGATGGTGTACGGGCTTACTGGAACGGTAAACAACTGATTTCCAAGCAGGGCAATATTTTTAATGCGCCGGAGTGGTTTATTAAAAATTTTCCTCAGCAGCCCTTATCCGGCGAATTGTGGATTGATCGTCACCAATTTGAACAAGTTTCAGGGTTCACTAGAAAAAAACATCCCATTGACCGGGAGTGGCAAAAAATCTCTTTTATGATTTTTGACCTTCCTGCCTCTGACGCTGATTTCACATCCCGTTTACAACAAATGGAAAAATTAATAAAGTCCAGTGAGTCGCCTTACCTCAAAATGATTAAACAACAACGAATTGAAAATAATGAGCAGCTGCAATTATTGTTAGAGCAGGTACTCGATAAGGGTGGCGAAGGGTTAATGCTGCATAAAGGCGGCGCTTATCATCAGGCAAAACGCAGTAAAGATTTAATGAAATTAAAAAAGTATGAAGATGCTGAAGCTGTTGTTATTCAACATCTGACGGGCAAAGGGAGGAACACAGGTAGGCTTGGAGCATTACTTGTTGAAACAAAAGAGGGAATTAGATTCAAAATTGGTACTGGATTCTCAGATCGCGAGCGTGAAAACCCGCCTCCCATTGGCGCTACAATCACTTATAAATATGCGGGGAAAACAAATAACAATGTTCCCCGTTTTGCCAGCTTTATGCGCATTAGAGACTCTTATTAAAGATTAAAGTATTAAAGATTTAATAATAAAAGGGTTAGAGTTTTTTTATAATAGCCGCATTAGCATCCGGGAATGAAAAATTATCTAATTCAGCTTTCTTAACCCATTGCATGCTTTGCCCTTCTTGAGCTCGGGCTTCACCTGTAAAATCGCTGACCAGAAAAAAATTAAGATTTAATTGCTTATCACCATAATCAAAAAAGGTTGTCTCTAATAAACGATAGTCAAGCGCCGTTATGCCGACTTCTTCTTTTAATTCTCTTAACATTGCCTGCTCTGCGGTTTCATTCTTTTGAATTTTCCCCCCGGGAAACTCCCACTTTCCGCCCTGATGGACATGATCAGGGCGCAAACAGATCAAAAATAAATTTTGTGGATTCTTTACAACCGCAATACTAATATCAATATTTCTCATAAAAGTCCCTTTAAAACCATAAAAAAGGCTCTTGTTAAAAGAGCCTTTTATAACAGTCAAATCTAATCAAACAAGCTAAGCAAAAAAATCAAGCAAGTTTACCATGGCACTGTTTGAATTTTTTACCAGAGCCGCATGGGCAGGGTTCATTACGGCCCACTTTTCTTTCGTGACGTACAAAAGTATCATCGCCACTGTTTTCCTCGCGAACCACTTCGCCATTATTTGCCTGCGCATGCTGCATTTCATGCTGTGCCTCTGCTTCAGCCTGACGACGTTGTTCTTGAATTGCGTCAGCCTCATCCTTTGACTGCACTTGTACTTTAGAAAGGATAACCACAACATCATGTTTTAAGTTTTCCAACATTTGTAAAAACAATTCAAAGGACTCGCGTTTGTATTCCTGCTTAGGATCTTTTTGTGCATAACCACGTAAATGAATGCCTTGACGTAAATGATCCATTGCACCCAGGTGCTCTTTCCACAAAGTATCTATGGTTTGCAGCATCACAGATTTTTCGAAACCGGCAATAATTTCCGGACCAACCTGTTCTTTCTTCGCAAGATATGAAGATTTTGCATGCTCAACAATTCTCTCTCGAATGCTTTCTTCCTGCAGGTTCGCATCATCTATTAACCATTGCGCAACAGGTAAATCCACTAAAAAATCAGCTTTTAAACGATCCTCTAACCCTTCAAGATCCCATTGTTCGGTGAGTGAATGGGGAGGCACATATTCATTTACACAGCTATTAAACACATCATCCCAGATTTGCTCAATGGTGTCCGTGATCTCTTCACTGTCCATTACACCGTTACGCTGCTGATAAACCACTTTACGTTGTTCATTGGCCACATCATCAAAATCGAGAAGAGATTTACGCATATCAAAGTTTCGACCTTCGACTTTACGCTGCGCATTCTCAATAGCACGTGAGACCCAAGGGTGCTCAATTGCCTCGCCCTTCTCCATGCCCAATTTTTTCATCATATTAGACACTTTCTCTGAAGCAAAGATACGCATCAGAGCGTCTTCCATTGATAAATAGAAACGGCTTTCGCCCGGATCACCCTGCCGCCCGGAACGCCCGCGCAGTTGGTTATCAATACGACGAGATTCGTGTCGCTCAGTACCGATAATGTATAAGCCCCCCGCATCTAATACTTTTTGATGCTCTGCTTTCCAAATCTCTTTTTCTGCTTCTATTTGCTCGGGGCTCAAATCGCCTAACTTGTCCAAACGAGCTTGTAAGTTACCACCTAGGACGATATCTGTTCCCCGGCCCGCCATG
>DATBNI010000434.1:0-4635 GCA_036554425.1 Psychromonas sp. | reverse complement strand
AAATATATCTCCCTCTCAGCTTGACCTTCCCCTAAGGGTAATGACTAAGCTTGTTATTAAGGTTACAGTCGAAACTCAATTAAGGAGGGTGTATGTCTTTATCCGCAAGTTTAAAATTACCTGTATATGGTATGACCTGCACGGGCTGTGCGAGTCGATTACAAACCGCACTAAATGCAATAGAAGGAATCAATGCTAAAGTCAGTTTTACAGAGAAGAGTGCAGAAGTCACTATTGATAAGAGTGTCGATTATGATGACACGGTAAAATCTATTCTGGTTTTGATTGAACAAAAAGGCTACAAAACAGCGTTATCACCTGAAGATGATCCATTGAATAACAGTCGGTCAGTCGCCCCCTTACCGGAAAATAAAGCTCCTCATGACTCCCAAACAAAAACACAAGAGTTACTTTTAGAGGGCGTGACCTGCGCAAGCTGCGTCGGTAAGATAGAAAAAGCCTTAAATGCACTGCCAAATGTGCAACAGGCGCAAATAAATTTTGCGCTCAGAACTGCCTCTATTACAGGTAATGTTGAGACAGAAACGCTCATAAAAACCATTGAAGCGGCTGGATATAACGCTAAAAGTACAGACAATGCCAGTGACGAAACGCTGCTCAATGAAAAAGAGGAAGCCGAGCAAAAGTATTATCGACAACTAATATTGCAGGTGTGGATCGGTTTAGGTTTAGGCGTCCCGTTAATGGCATATGGTCTTTTGGGTGGCGCGATGACAGTCAATTCACCCATAGAGCGTGGTGTTTGGTTGGTCATTGGTCTTATCTGTGCTGGCGTAATGTATTTTGCAGGTAAACATTTTTATACCGGTGCATGGAAATCTTTTGTTAATCACAATGCGAATATGGATACTTTAATTGCATTAGGGACAGGCACTGCATGGTTATATTCTATGATTGTCATTATTTATCCATGGGCTTTACCGGAAATGGCAAGACATGTCTATTTTGAAGCGACCGCCATGATCATTGGTTTAATTAATTTAGGTTTAGCGCTTGAAGTCAAAGCGCGCGGTCGTACCAGCGAAGCGATAAAACGATTAATTGGCCTGCAGCCGAAAACCGCACGCGTTATTCGTGATGGCAAGGATATTGATATAGCCATTGAACAAGTCTTATTAAATGATCTGGTTCGCGTTCGACCCGGTGAATGTATCCCTGTTGATGGCGTAGTTAACGAAGGGAAAACAACCATTGATGAGTCCATGTTAACCGGCGAGCCGATGCCGGTCAAAAAATCACCAGGTGATGAGATAGTTGCCGGCTCAATCAATAAAAGTGGATCTATTATTTTTAAAGCGACTCGCGTCGGTAAAGATACAGCGCTCGCACAAATAATTAAAATGGTTAAACGAGCACAAAACTCTAAACCTCCGATCGGACGATTAGCTGATATTATCTCCGGCTATTTTGTCCCTGTTATTATGATTATTTCAATTACCAGTGCCCTGGTCTGGTTAAACTTCGGCCCGGATCCCAGTATTGCTTTTGCCGTTGTATCAGCAACAACAATACTTATTATTGCCTGCCCGTGCGCATTAGGGCTGGCAACACCTATGTCTGTGATGGTCGGCGTGGGTAAAGCGGCGGAAGCTGGCGTCCTTATTCGCAATGGCGAAGCCCTGCAAAATGCGTCAAAAATCACCACTATGATCCTGGATAAAACCGGCACTATTACCTTAGGTGAGCCTAAGGTGACAGATATTCACAGCGTTAATTCAATGGATGAAAATCAGATCTTACAATTAGTAGCAAGTTTAGAAATAGGCTCTGAACATCCACTGGCACAAGCCATTGTAGAATCAGCAAATGAACGAGGCCTGCAAACAGATAAAGTCGAACATTTTAACGCTATTGCAGGCCAGGGCGTAGAGGGGATCATTGGCGATAAAGGTTTGTTTTTTGGTAATCAAAAACTAATGCTTGAGCAAGGCATCAATGTTAATAAAGAAGCTCAGGATATTAGCCTGAAAATGGCAGGCGAGGCTAAAACCCCCATGTTTTTGGCTATTGATGGTAATTTAGCCGCGGTTATCGCCGTTGCCGACCCGATCAAAGAAGATTCTATTTCGGCTATCCAACGCTTACAAAAAAATGGTATTCGGGTAGTCATGATCACCGGTGATAATCAGGAAACAGCAAAAGCTGTGGCGCAAAAAGTCGGTATAACAGATTTTTTTGCTGAAGTACTGCCGGAAGAAAAATCACAAAAAGTGGCTGAATTACAGGCTCAAGGTGAAATAGTCGGTATGACAGGCGACGGCATTAATGATGCGCCAGCACTTGCGCTGGCTAATGTTGGTTTTGCAATTGGTACAGGGACCGATGTGGCGATAGAAAGTGCAGATATAACATTAATGCGCGGCTCTTTACATGGCCTTGCCGACGCAATATCCGTGAGTAAAGCTACCTTGCACAATATTAAACAAAATCTATTCGGTGCCTTTATTTATAACGTTGCAGGTGTGCCTATCGCCGCGGGAATTTTATTCCCCTTCTTTGGACTGTTACTTAATCCTGTTATTGCAGGTGCGGCAATGGCATTTTCATCTTTAACCGTGGTCAGTAATGCTAACCGCTTACGTTTTTTTAAACCACAAGATCATTAGGAGAAAATTATGTTTATTATTAACCTGCTTGGCATTGGTTTAATTCTTTTAATAATCTGGTGGTTTTGGCTTTACTCTGCGAAGAACGGGCAAAAAATTTCAGAAAATAAAACCAATGGAGAGATAAGTATTGTTGTGCAGGATGGTGTTTATCAACCATCAACAATAGCACTAAGCCCGAACACCGGCACGACACTTAAATTTACACGTAAAGATCCCAGCCCCTGTGCAGCAACGGTCATCTTTCCTGATTTTGAAATAAGTGAGGAATTACCCTTAAACAAAACCATTGAAATTAAACTTCCCATGATGGAAAAAGGGAAATATGTATTTCACTGTCAAATGCAGATGTACAAAGGTTATCTAATAGTTGAATAAATAATATGGCGAATATTTTTTTAAATGCGGCCAGCATAAATATTGAGGAGGAAATCATGGGTAATCCCGAGCACCGGGCAGGCGTTACTGAAGTTAATTTAGTTATCCGAAAACTTCAACTAAAAGGGCTAACTGAATTTAACCGCGCTAAAATCATCTCTGAAATAGATCAAGCTTTTGGCGTTGATAGAGTAACACTTGATATTAATGACGGCCTGCTGCACATTGCTTATGATGTCACTCATATAAATTTAGATGCCATTAAACTCCTTTTAGCTAAGCACGGTGCAGCCTTCTCTGAGGGGTGGTGGAACCATTTAAAAGAAGGTTATTATAAATTCGTTGATCAAAATATGCTGGACAATATCAAACATAAGCCCGCCTGTTGCAGTCGACCACCACCTGGAAGCACGAAACACAAATAGTGAATAGATTAATTGTATTTTATTAAAAGTCTCAAAAATCGTTATTTAAAAAAATATAAAGGAGCTTTAGCCATGTTAACTATCAGCCAGGCAGCCAAAGAAACGGGGTTATCTGTAAAATCTATCCGTTATTATGAACAGATAGGTTTAACCGCTCCACCACCACGCAGTGAAAATGATTACCGCTATTATCCAAGTGCGTTAATCAAACGGCTGCATTTTATAAAAAAAACCAAAGACGCAGGCTTTAGTTTAAAAGAAAGTAAAGAGCTACTAGCCTTATCTGAAAACAGCGAGAGAAAAAGTGCCGACGTAAAAGCGCTTCTTTCTCATAAAATTGAAGAACTGCAAACGAAAATAAATCGAGAACAAGCACTACTGGAGAATTTAAAAAACATTACCGAAAAATGTTGTGGAGATGACCAGCCAAATTGCCCGATTATTGATGAATTTGTAAATTAAGGCAGATAAAATTCGATAGACTCCTATTCTAGGGCGACAGCTTTATTTCGTGAAAACAGCGCCCTAAGCGCTGTTTATATGAAATAACCAATCCCAAAACTATTATTTCTTTGCAGAGTGATATTGGTTATACACAGCAGTTTTTCCGTCTTTTCTAAAAGCGATCACTTGATAGGGATCCGTATTGCCAGGTACGTCCATTCCGGGTGATGAAGCAGGCATCCCCGGAACCGCTAATCCGGTGATTGCAGGTTTGTCTTTTAATAAACGCTGAATATCAGCAACCGGGACATGCCCTTCTATAACATACCCTTCTATTATCGCAGTATGGCAAGATGCAAGCTCGGGCGTAACTCCATAAGCTTTGTGCTGTTTATTATTATCGGCCTGCTCTATCACTGTCACCTCAAAACCGGCTTGTTCAACATGTTTAGCCCAGGCTTTACAACAGCCGCAATAGGGCGATTTGTATAAAGTCATTTCGGCTGCGAATGCACTGCCAGCAAATAGGGAAAGGGTAATAAGAAGTGTTTTAATTTTATTCATAATATTGTCCTTTTTTGATTTTAATAATAAGAATATATTCCATAGTCTATTGTTATTTAAGCTTAACTTAAGCCGGCTGGCCCTAAAGCATAAGACAGCATAGCGGTAACGGCTAAAATCATCACTGCAATGAACATTTCATTCCTGATTGATTTTTGCAGTTTGTGGTAGCTTGCTTCTTCTTGTACTTCTTCTAC
>DATBNI010000383.1:0-1859 GCA_036554425.1 Psychromonas sp. | reverse complement strand
TTGATAATATGATGATTTTATTTAATCAGCGACCTCTTCAGGGGCACTTTGGTTAAATAAAATCATCATATTATCAGCCACGATATGGGTCAATGTGGCTTTAAACTGCAATGCATCTCTCCTTTTATTGGTAAATAAACAGAGAAACAAACCAAGCCAATAATACGGTTGGCGCCCCGGTTAAAAAGCGTGAATAGAGCACCCTATTTCAACGGTTTTATGCTTGGCTTCTGCAAGGCCTAACCCCACCGGAATAAAAAGGTAAAGATATTTTTCTTCGGATAAAGCGAATACGAATTAACGGCAAGGATTAGGGAAATCTACCTAAGGTCCCCTGAAATGCAGGTCCAGCTAGATATATCTTAAAAAATGAATGCTTAAAAACGATCCGGATTGCAGGCTTAATTCGAGATAGCACCCTTCGCTTTTGGCTTTATTTTTGTATAATTTTCTGTAACTTAAACTAAACTATCTGAAGATGAATATTTAAATAGATTAGGGAAAATTAAATATGAAAAAACGCAATAACCCCCTGCTATTCACACTTATTTTCTCACTAAACAGTTTTTTTTTGGCAAATCCAGTTAGTGCAGATGAGCAGATTAAATTGGTGCTGCAAATTACTGTGGATGGGTTTCGCGGTGATTTACTGACCCGTTATAAGCATCATTATGGTGTTCACGGTTTTCGTTATTTATTGGATCATGGGGTTTATTATGCCAATGCGCATTACTCACATGCGAATACCGACAGTGTGGTTGGCCATGCAACCCTGGCGAGCGGATCTTATCCGGCAGATCACGGCATGATTGCCAATGTCTGGTTAGATCCCGATACCGGCAAACAAGTTAATAATATCGAAGATGCTGACGCGCCGCTTTTAGCCGTCACTAATTTAATACCTGACAACGAACTTGTCACAGCAACTGCCGCTCAACAGCGCATTAGCGGCCGCTCTCCAAGGGCGCTGCTTGCGACGACATTTTCCGATCAGCTTTTTATAAATACAGCGGGTCGTTCCCGGGTATTTGCTGTCTCTATTAAAGATTATGCTGCCATTCTGATGGCCGGGCATATGGGCAAAGCATTTTGGTTTTCCCCCGTTAGCGCAAACATGCTCTCTTCCACTTATTATTATGATGCTTACCCTGAGTGGGTTAGCCAATGGAATGCTCAAAAGTTGTCAAACGGTTATGCCAAGACAAGCTGGGAGCTGAGCAATAACAGAGAGGAGTATCTTTTTTCAGAGCAAGATGACCGTCCCTATGAAATTGACTTAAATGGTTTTAGCAGAACATTTCCACATCCCTACGGGGATTTAGACAATCCGCTATTTAATACCTTGTTAACGGCCGGCCCGGCGGGTGATAAATTAGTTGCGGATTTTGCAAAAAAATTAATTGCCAATGAAACACTAGGCTCAAGAATACCCACAGATTATTTATCGGTAAGCTTCTCAAGCTTAGATACAGTCAATCACCTGTTCGGCCCTTCCAGTTTAGAGAGTGAAGATATCATTGCTCATTTGGATAAAACGCTCGCAGACTTATTGCAGTTTATTGATAAACAGATAGGCCTGGAAAACACCTTAATTGTAATGTCCGCTGACCATGGTATGCCCGAGGCCTCGGAGTACATTACCGAGTTGGGCTTTCCAGCAGGACGCATCAGTAGTTCCGAGATTTCTGCATTAGCCAATGCCACGGGCAAAAAAGAGTTTGGCATCGACGGCGTTGTTAAAGCTTTTATCCGCCCTTTTATGTACCTGGATCATGAAAAAATAAAACTCACCCAGCTGACCCTTAAAAATGTGGAAACACGCATTGCCAAGGCATTAAATGACCTCGAGGGTATCGGAT
>DATBNI010000375.1:0-3005 GCA_036554425.1 Psychromonas sp. | reverse complement strand
ATCAGGCACTTTGTGATCAACTGAAATTATGGTTAGGGGTTGAATCCGTTGCCCTGTTCAGTTCAGGTTATTCTGCCAACCAGGCCATTATTAAACTGCTTCTGAAAAAACCGGATCTGCTCTTTCAGGATAAGCTTAATCATGCCTCATTAATGGAAGCCGGACTAATATCAGATTGTAAAATGCAGCGTTTTAAGCACAATGATATGGGGCATTTGGCAAGCCTGTTAAATAAGAGCAGTGCGATTGATGCGAATAAGTTAATTATCAGTGAAGGCGTGTTCAGCATGGACGGTGATAGCGCGCCTGTTAATGCTTTGCATGCTCAGGCTAAAGAGCATGATGCCTGGTTAATGATCGATGATGCCCATGGCTTAGGCGTATTAGGTAAGCATGGTAAAGGCAGTGCGGAGGCTTGTGGTGTCGCCAATAATAAGTTGCAGATTTATATGGCAACTTTTGGCAAAGCCTTAGGCGTTGGCGGCGCATTTGTTGCGGGCAGTAAAGAGTTGATTAACTACATAAACAATTTTTCCAAACCCTATATTTACAGTACCGGCCTTCCTCCTGCGATGGCTTATACCATTACTGCCGCGGCACAAATGGCAGAAACACAGGATTGGCGACGTGATAAATTGCATTTGTTGATCCGCACCTTTAGAAAGACTGCAACAAAGCTGGGGTTAAGCTTAGAAAACTCGCAGACAGCCATTCAGCCTATTATTATAGGTGACAGTCTTAAAACCCTGCAGATAGCCGATAAATTAAAAAAACTCGGATTTTGGACAACTGCTATTCGTCCTCCTACTGTTGCGATAGGAACCGCCCGCTTAAGAATCACATTAACGGTCAATCATGAAGAGAATGATGTCGTTAATCTAGTGAATGCAATATACCTGGTGCTTAATGAACAATAGCGCGAAATTTGAAATAGATAAAATAGCAGTAGCCAACTCATTTTCTAAAGCAGCTGCCCGTTATGATCAATTTGCGCAGTTACAACGCGATATCGGTAACAAGCTTTTTTCTTCATTAACTGTAAGACAGACAGGCAACTGTTTGGATCTCGGTTGCGGAACCGGCTATTTTAGTGAAAAATTACTCAATGAAGAAAGAATCAACTCAGTTATTTGCTTTGATCTGTCCGCCGGCATGCTGAATTTTTTACAAGCTAATCGTAACTTAACTGTTTGCTGTGTACAGGGAGACATGGATCTTCTACCCTTTGCTGATAATCAATTCGCCAGTATATTTTCAAATCTGGCTGTGCAGTGGAGCAGTGATCTTAAGCAGATGCTCAGCCAATTAAAACGCATTTTAACATCGGGTGGAGAATTAAATTTTTCGACCTTATTATCAGGGTCATTAAAAGAGTTAAGCGATGCCTGGTTAACAGTAGATCATTATCCCCATACTAATACATTTTTAACCCTGACAGACATTCAGGAGATGTTAGAAAGTATTGGTTTCTCTAAAGTTACCATTAAGACAGAAACTATTACTCTCTATTATCCAAATGTACTCGAAGTAATGCGTGACTTAAAGGGGATAGGGGCCAATCAGGTCCATGGACATAACCGGCATAAATTACAAGGGCGCTCTTTAATCAATAAACTTGAACAGGGTTATGCCGGCTGTAAAACCAGTTCGGATTTATTACCGCTTTCCTACCAGGTTTGTTACATAAAAGCGCTTAAATAACCTCTGAGCCGGCTATAAAATCAGCCCGGTTTGATGACTATCTTCTATAAAACTTAAAAGCGATCAAATAATATGCATCATTGTCTAACGCCTGATATTTATTTTGTGACCGGAACAGATACAGACGTGGGTAAAACCCTTTGCTGTCAAGCTTTGTTACAGGCAGCTAACAAACAACAACTCAGCACCTTAGCCTACAAGCCTATTGCGGCAGGATGTGAGCAGAGCTTGTACGGTTTACGTAACCAGGATGCACTTTTACTGCAAAAAGCCAGCAGCCTGGAAGTGGCTTATGAACTGGTTAACCCTATTTCTTTTGCACCCGCCATCGCGCCGCATATAGCCGCACAGTTAGAAAACAGGCCCATTGAACAGAGTTATATTTCTCAAGGTTTACAAAGATTAAAATCCTTAAACAGTGATCTGATTATTATTGAAGGGGCTGGTGGATGGCGATTACCCTTAAATGCGGACGAAACCTTATCGGGTTGGGTAGCAGCGCAAAAATTACCTGTTATTTTAGTTGTCGGCATGAAATTAGGTTGTTTAAATCATGCCGTCTTAACCTATGAAAGTATCCTCAATGACGGTTTAGAAGTAGCGGGGTGGATAGCCAATCAAGTCGAAAAAAACATGCCATTTTATGCACAGAATCTGGAGATATTAAAACATAAGATTAACGCGCCTATGATGGCTGAAATTCCCTATTTAGATGATCTAACTGAACAGGATTTTTCAGCTTATGTTAATTTTAATTTTTCCGCCAATAAGATGCTGCCGACCTAAGTTTCTATTGCTTGTAAAAACGATTTTTATAGCTGGTGGATATTACTATAAATTGGTTAGTATATGTTTAGTAAACAGCCCCAACCTACAGTGTAATAAAAAACAAGGCTGACACATCGAGCAGTAAATAAACTCACTGAACACAGCTTCTATTATAGATGGCTAAAGTTTAACCAGAACATCCACAAAAACATAACATATCTCCATTAAATATGAATTTCTCCGATTCATATCAGTTATAATCTTATTTAATAAGTAGTTATGTTTAATAATAAGGAATTACCATGAAGCACAAAATTAAATTAATTATTGCGGCGTTAGTTGCAGTGTCCAGCGTTATAACCCTTCCCGCGTTCGCGAAGCAAACCGTCAAAGTAGGTATGTCAGGTGGTTATGTCCCTTTCACTTTCTCAGAAAAAGACGTATTACAAGGTTTTGAAGTTGATCTGTGGAATGAAATTGCATTACGTTCTGATTATGACGTGAAGTTTGTTTTATCCTCTTTTTCAGGTTTGTTC
>DATBNI010000109.1:0-14672 GCA_036554425.1 Psychromonas sp. | reverse complement strand
TCCGGTAATTAAAAGAATACCAATCTAGATATCTAGATTGGTATAAATATTGGAATAAGAAATAGTACGCCTATTCTGAATGGTTATCAGGGCAGGCTATCTCTTGTTCTTTTTGTAAAGCTGCGGCATTACTTTGACCAGTTTAACCTTATTATTTTCCACTTCTAAGATTTCCATAGGATAACCGCAGATACGCGCACTAATATGCCCTTTGGGTATCTCTTCAAGATATTCTAAAATGAGACCATTCAAAGTACGAGGTCCATCCGTTGGCAACTTCCAGCCCATCTCTTTATTGATGTCGCGGATACCTAAACTGCCTTCAATAATATAAGAATTATCTTTTTGCTTGTAGATTTCCTGCGAGCTGTGCGGCTCCTGCGTCGTCGTAAAATCACCCACTATCTCTTCTAAAATATCAGCAAGTGTTACTAACCCCTGAATATCACCATATTCATCCACCACTAAACCGATACGTTCCTTATTATGCTGAAATTTAATCAACTGGGTGTTTAAAGCCGTGCCTTCGGGAATATAATACAATCCCCTGACACTGCGTAACAGGCTTGTTTTTGTGAAATCTCCTTTGAGGAGGATCAGGAGAGAATCGCGCGCATGTACAAAACCTATCGCATCATCAATGGTATCCCGGTATAAGAGTGTCATGGTGTGGGTACGGTGTTGTAACTGTTTGAGAATAGTTTCCCAATCATCGTTAATATTGATGGCGGCGATCTCATTGCGCGGGATCATTATTTCGTCAACGGTGACCTTTTCCAGCTCTAAGATACTCAGTAACATCTGCTGGTGATGCGCTGGAATCATTGAGCCAGCCTCATGCACCACTGAGCGTAATTCATCGCTCGATAGTGCTTGATCATCTGAGTGGTTAATATTTGCACCAAAAATACGTAACAGGGTATTTGAAATACCATTGATTAACCAAACCAGCGGGCTGAGTAATTTTTGTAACGGGCGCAAAATAAAGGAACTTGGAAAGGCAATTTTTTCCGGATAAAGCACGGCTAAGGTCTTTGGCGTCACTTCGGCAAAAATCAAAATAATTAAAGTGAGTATGCCGGTCGCTATCGCAATGCCGGCATCACCAAATAAACGTTGACCTATGATAGTTGCGATCGCCGACGCTAAAATATTAACTAAGTTATTACCTATTAATATCAGGCCAATGAGTTTGTCTGGTTCTTTGAGTAAGTTTTCAACGCGTATTGCGACTTTGTTTTTACCCTTTGCAAGGTGCCGTAAGCGATAGCGATTTAATGACATCATGCTGGTTTCTGAGCTAGAAAAATAAGCTGAAATAATAATTAAAATTCCAAGCGTGATCAGTAATCCACTAGTGGGTATGGCGTCCAAATTTCCTCTCTTTGTATTCAATAAAAAATTAACGAGTGTTATATCTGCGATAGTAGCGAAAAAAGAAGCATAAAACAAAAACGATTATTTTAATCAGTTAAAAAATAGTCATTGCACTGCTTTCGTATCCTATTTATCATCTGTTAATTATCCTGATTAACAGATGATAATAGATCGCCTGCATATTTAAGCAAACTTGGTTGAATATGCTGTGTAAATATCATGTTCAGTAAAAGCGCTGTGCGAGCGGGTGATTATCACTGAGCATAAACTGAAAACAATTGAGTGTTGTTTAATTCAGTATAATTTCACGGACAAATCTACTGCCAAAATAGGCGAGGGTTAATAAAGATGAGGCAATGATAGTGATATAAACAATCAATTGTCCTCGCCAGCCTTTTGTATAATGCCCCCATAATAAAGTCGCGTAAATTAACCATGCGATTATCGACAGGATAGCTTTATGTGCATTACCCTGGGCAAACATGTCATCCAAAAAAATAAATCCGGTTAAAAGGGTACAACTTAATAAAATAAAGCCAATAAAAATAAACTGAAATAAGCTTTTTTCGAGGGTCATTAAAGGCGGCATGTTGATCTTGGTTAAGGGGCGTTTATGATTTCTTAATCGATAATTAATGTAGGCAAGTTGCAGTGCGAAAAGGCTGGCAATACTGAGAACAGAATAGGCTAATAGCGCAAAAATAATATGCGAGCCGATGGCCGGGTGTATTTCTAAATGGGTAATAAAATGGCTTGGCAAATGCGCAACGGCAATAAAATTAATGATATTAAAGCCATATATAACCGGTAGCAACACGCTAGTATTAAGGCGGTTACTCATGATAGCTGACAGTAATGCAATAAAAAATCCAATCAAAGAGACAACATTTAAGATCGGCAGGTTTTGGCCGTTGATTAAGAATATATTTTGATATAGCCAAATTGCGTGAGTAGAAAGCGCGATGATTGTTGATCCAATCAGCCACTTATGAAAAGGTTTTTCCCGATTAAATAATATATTGACCGCTAAGCCACCACTGATCAGATAAAAAGTAGCGACAATAAATGCCCAGTAATCCATATCAACCCACTCTTGTTATTTATATTGCGATTATTATACGCTCAGCATTGCGCTTAAAGTAGTGAAAATCTCTTCTTTATTAATTGCTTGAAGAGGTGGAAGTCACCCTAAATATTATGACACAGTGATCGGGTGAGGGGAATGCTCCACAGTTGGCGGATCTAAGAAATTAAGTCGCTGCCATTTACAAATTATCTCAGCTATTTTGCAGCAGGTGACTTGCGTGATGCTATTGAAATCAGATGCGACGGAGACAGGTACGCTTGGCCGATTCTAATTGCTTGTCATTGCAGGTGTCGGTCACTGTGAATCTGCATATTCAGGTAGTATGGGTATTGATAAGTGCGTATAATAAATTTTATTTTTAGCAACGAGATCTGAGTATGTTTGAGAATTTAACCGAACGACTGTCGAAAACCCTGAAAAATATCAGTGGAAAAGGGCGCTTAACCGAAGATAATATTAAAGATACCCTGCGTGAAGTGCGCATGGCTTTACTCGAAGCAGATGTTGCCTTACCTGTTGTGCGTGATTTTATACAAGCGATAAAATCACGTGCTGTTGGTCAAGAAGTTGCTAAAAGTTTAAGTCCCGGTCAAGCCTTTATTAAAATTGTTCAAAATGAGCTTGAATTGGCAATGGGGGAAGTTAACGAATCATTAAATCTGGCGACTCAGCCCCCCGCCATTTTATTAATGGCAGGCTTGCAGGGGGCGGGTAAAACAACATCTGTTGCTAAACTTGCCCGATTATTAAAAACCCGCGATAAAAAAAGTGTGTTAGTGGTCAGTGCCGATATTTATCGTCCTGCGGCCATCAAGCAGCTTGAAACGCTTGCCGGTGAAGTGGGTGTTGAATTCTTCCCGAGTGATATATCGCAACAACCTATTGATATTGCCAATGCCGCTATCGCTCACGCTAAAAAGAAATTTATTGATGTAGTGATTGTCGATACTGCAGGTCGTTTGCATGTTGACGGCGAAATGATGGATGAAATTAAAGATCTTCATCATGCCATCCAACCTATAGAAACGCTCTTTGTTGTTGACGCTATGACAGGTCAAGATGCAGCTAATACCGCTAAATCTTTCAATGAAACACTACCTTTAACGGGTATTATATTAACCAAAGCCGATGGTGATGCCCGCGGCGGTGCGGCGCTTTCTATCCGTCATATCACGGGTAAACCGATTAAATTTATCGGTATGGGCGAAAAAATTGATGCATTAGAGGCTTTTCATCCGGATCGTATTGCCTCGCGAATTTTAGGCATGGGGGATGTTCTTTCATTAATAGAAGAACTTGAAGCCAAGGTTGACAAAGAAAAAGCGGCAAAACTGGCAAATAAAGTTAAATCCGGTAAAGGCTTTGATTTAGAAGATTTTCGTGAGCAGTTAATACAGATGAAAAGCATGGGCGGCATGACGGGCATGATGGATAAATTGCCGGGCATGGGCAAGCTACCTGACGGCGTTAAGAATCAAGTTAATGATAAAAGTACAGATCAGATGGAAGCTATCATTAATTCGATGACCAAAAAAGAGCGCGGCAAACCAGAAATAATTAAAGGCGGGCGTAAACGCCGAATCGCAGCAGGCTCTGGTACGCAAATCCAAGATGTGAATAAATTATTAAAACAATTCATGCAAATGCAGAAAATGATGAAAAAAATGTCCGGTAAAGGCGGCATGCGTAAAATGATGAGCGGTATGCAAGGTATGTTAGCGCCAGGCGCAGGTGGAATGGGCGCGCCTCCAGGGTTGGGTAATTTTAGAAAAAAATAAGTGTTTTTATAGTCTGCTAAATAAGCTTAAGTTGATTGTTTTTACGCTCTTCTTGGGCTTTTTTGAGCTGTTGAATTGTGAGTTTAGTCGCTTAACTGCGCTGAAAGTGTGATTTATATTGTTCTTTTGCCTGATAAGAGTATAATTTTGCAGCTTTCTACAAAAGCAGGTGGTCAGAATATTCTGACTGATGACGTTTAATAATTAAATAGAGGACGATATGGTAACTATTCGTTTAGCTCGTGGTGGCGCTAAAAAACGCCCATTCTACCAAGTGGTAGTAACTGATAGCCGTAGCCCGCGTGACGGTTGTTTCCTTGAAAAAGTAGGCTTCTTTAACCCTACCGCACAAGGTCAAGCAGAAAAATTACGTTTAGATACAGATCGCATCAACCATTGGGTTGGTCTTGGCGCACAGCTGAGTGATCGTGTCGCTAAACTGGTAAAAGATAACGCTGTAGCTGCTTAATTGCAGTTAGGTGAGGGGAGTTCGGTGAGCGAAAAAGCAGAACCAATTGTAATCGGTAAGTTTGGTGCGGTTTACGGTATCAAAGGCTGGTTGAAAGTCCACTCCTACACCGATGACGCTGAAAGCATTTTTGAATATAAGCCTTTGTTAATGAAATCAAAAGGGCAGATCCAAGAAGTTAATCTAGCTGATTGGAAACGTCACGGTAATGGTTTTGTTGCAAAAATAGTAGGATTTGATGTCAGAGAAGATGCGCAAGCCTTAGTCGGTTTGGAGCTGCTGGTTGACTCAGATAAACTTCCTAAATTGGAAGAAGATTTCTATTGGCGTGATTTAGTCGGGTGTCAGGTTAAAACTGACAGTGGTTACGATCTCGGTGTTGTCACCGAAATGATGGAAACAGGCTCAAATGATGTGCTTGTTGTAAAAGCCAACTCGAACGATGCTTTTGGACAGAAAGAGCGGTTAATTCCGTTCATCGATAAGCAAGTAGTCTCCCATGTGGATATTACCGGCAAATTAATTCAAGTTAATTGGGAACCTGATTTCTGAATACCCTAGGAGAAAAGTGATGTGGATAGGGGTTGTAAGCCTCTTCCCGGAGATGTTTCGGGCCATTAGCGAAAATGGGGTAACAGGTCGAGCGATTAAAAATAAGCTGCTTTCTATTCAATGTTGGAATCCTCGTGATTTCACTCTGGATAAACATAGAACGGTCGATGATCGTCCCTATGGTGGCGGACCTGGCATGTTAATGATGGTGCAACCTTTACGGGATGCCATTTTAGCTGCTAAACAGGCCGCCCGTGAGGCAGGACACGAGGCTAAGGTTATTTATCTTTCCCCTCAAGGAAAACGTTTAGATCATTGTGGCGCGCAGTCATTATCAGGCTCTGATGCTTTGATATTAGTGGCGGGGCGTTATGAAGGTATAGATGAGCGTGTCATTGAAAGCCTGGTTGATCAGGAATGGTCAGTAGGTGATTATGTGTTAAGTGGTGGTGAGTTGCCAGCCATGATTCTAATCGATGCTGTGGTGCGTTTTGTACCCGGTGTGTTAGGTCATGTGTTATCAGCAGAGCAGGATTCCTTCGCGGATGGATTGCTTGATTGCCCGCACTTTACGCGGCCTGAGGTGCTAGATGGGAAACAAGTGCCGAGTGTATTATTGAGCGGTGATCATGAAAAAATTCGTCTTTGGCGATTAAAGCAGTCACTGCAGCGCACGAAACATCGACGACCCGATTTATTAAATAATCTAGCTCTGACTGACGAGCAAGCTAAATTGCTTGCTGCTCTGGAAAGTGACTCCGACTGACCAGCGATGTTATCAGCTAACTAGGTAATAAAGGTATTAAAATGAGCAATATTATACAAGCAATTGAAAATGAACAAATGCGTACCGATATCCCTAAATTTTCACAGGGTGATACTGTTATTGTACGTGTTCGCGTAAAAGAAGGTGAAAAAGAGCGTCTTCAAGCATTTGAAGGTGTTGTTATCGCTAAGCGTAACCGTGGTTTACACTCTGCATTTACTGTTCGTAAAATCTCGAATGGTGAAGGTGTTGAGCGTGTATTCCAAACTCACAGCCCAATTGTAGGAAGCGTTGAAGTTAAACGTCGCGGTGTGGTTCGCCAAGCTAAACTTTACTACTTACGTGAACTTACTGGTAAAGCTGCTCGTATTAAAGAGAAGCTGGGTAAGAAGAAGTAATTTCTTGTCAAATTGCTATATAGCAAGGCCTGTTTAGATTGGCTTTTGCTGAAAAAGCTCGCAGATTGCGGGCTTTTTTTTTGCTGTTAATTAATCTAATATATCAAAATGCATAAAGAAATTTATCGTTACCTGGTCATTATTACCGGCGGCCTAAGTATTTTACTGGGGTTGTTGGGTATTATTTTACCCCTACTGCCGACTACGCCTTTTTTTATTTTAGCACTGGGCTGTTTTGCCCGTAGTTCCCCTTATTTCCATCAAAAGTTATTAAAGACTCCCTACATAGGAGAAACTTTGCAGGATTGGGAAAAACATAAAAAAATTGATAAAAAGCGTAAATTACAGATCTATTTATTAGTGCTGAGTAGTTTTTTGATCTCTATCTTGATATTAAGGGAGTCTCCTTTATTACAGTTATTACTGGTTTTAATACTGTCTATTTTGCTGTTTTTTATCCGTCGCATAGATGAAAAATAATCCCTGGTTAATCACGCAGTAAAGATAAACGTTCACTTTCTATATTTGGGTTATATACTGGCAAGGTTATGATAAAACGCGTAAATAAACCCGGCTGAGATTCAATTTCTATACTGCCATGGTGCCGCTTAATAATTTGCGAGCAGATGGTTAAACCAATTCCCAGGCCAAAGTGTCCTTCTCTTTTTGTGGTATAATTCAGTTCAAATATTTTATCCAGATTAGCAGCTGGTACCCCGGGCCCGTTATCTTCGATTATAACCTGAATGCTGGGCACTTCATCATAGGGCAGATAGACAGTTGATATCTTTATAATCCCGCTGTCACCCGTTGCATCTATCGCATTAGATATTATATTTGTCCATACCTGCTCTAACTCGATTGGGTGGCACTCAATTTCAGGTAATTGCTGGTACTCTTTAATTACGCTGTAATTTTTTAATTTATTTTCAAAAATAATCAAAGTCTCTTCCAAACCCTCATGGATATCAATCAGTTCAGAGACCGGACTATCTTGACCGGCATAATGTTTTAAACTTTTGACTAAATCAGCAATACGTGAGGCACAGGCATTACTGTTACGTAAAATACTGCCCACTTGATAGAATTTATCTAATAATAAAATACTTTCCTGTAAATTACGCTTATTTTCCAGCGGGATGTCCTTACCGTCTAAGTTCATCTTGACTAAATATTTGGCGAGCTTTTTATCTTTTATTTTGGGCAGCAGCAGCTGAGTTCTTTGGCGGATTTCAGAGGTGGATAAAGGTATTAAGCTCAAGCCTTGCTGCAGGGTTTGCCGCGCAAGTTGAGAAAAAGGCGTGTTATCATTATAACAAAGCAGGGTGAGTATAAGCTCTTTTAATGAATCTGAACCACGTAAAATGGCTGAAACAGGATTATTAAGTTCATGGGCAACGCCGGTGACCAATTGCCCTAATACCACCATTTTTTCACTTTCGATAAGCTGCTTGTAAGCAATGTCTAAGGACTGCAAGGTTTCCTGTAAGGCAAGCTCTGTTGATATGCTATGTTGTAAACGGCGGTTGAAATTACGCAGTAATAAATGAGTGAAAGGGGCTAAAAGTGCTGAGTTTGACTGCATAATTTGTGAAAAAATAGTGTTATCAACTTTTAAGACTTCTGTTTCAACCAGGGTTATACCTGTGCTAAAAGCTGCTTCTCCGGTTAAAAAGGACATGCCGCCCACCATAGTGCCCGCCTGCATAATAGTAATATCTTGGATTTCTCCGTGGGTATTGCGCTTCTTAAGTAATACCTCTCCCTTGGTAATAAACCAAAGAAAACTATTTTTTTCACCTTCGCGAGTGAGTATGTGATTGGCGCTGTAACGACGGCTAATTTTATATTGATCACCCGTTTCTAATATTTTATGCAGGGATTTAATCACCAGATTGGATAGTTCGGAGTCTGAATAAAGTGAATAATCAAGAAATTTTTCTTTGAAATATGAGGGATTAGATAATTCCGGTTTATCTAATAAGCAGGTTGTATCAACAATACTATTTTTGGCGGATGGCTGCTGATGGTTTTTTTTATAACGGCTGATCTGCTGTTGAATAACAGTAAGCAGTTGCGGCGCTTGATAAGGTAAGGCTAAAAAATGATCTATATGGCCCTGATTGATACAATCAATGAGCTCTGCGGCGCAAGGGGAGGCAGCATAAACAATTTTACCCATAGCGGCGCATTGCGATCCCTTGAAGATTGACATTGCATTACCGCCTGCAAATGTTTGCGCGCAAAGTATTAACGCTATATTGTGCTTGTTTTGTAAGATCAACCGCTCTGCCTGATATAAGCTTGTCGCTTGCAGTAATGTCAAACTTGCGTGTAAGGGCTGAAGATCATCAATAATTTGAGCCAGACGTTGTGGATCACTATCAATACATAACATAGTTAACATAAGCACTCTTTCAAAAATCAATTTATCGCTGAGTATATAACGACGGCGGTAATAAATTAGCGTCGCAGAGCGCATTTTAGTTTGTTATAAAAATGAAGGTGCTTGTAAATATGCTTTTGTGGAGATTATGATAAACTTAACCGGTTTATTTAAACAAATTGTCCAAAAATAAAGAGATAACATGAAAATAACATTACCTGATTATGACAAGGCGCAAGTATTAGTAGTTGGCGATGTCATGTTAGATCGATACTGGCATGGGCCAACGGCTAGAATATCCCCTGAAGCCCCTGTGCCTGTGGTCAAAGTTGAGCAGATCGAAGAGCGTCCGGGGGGAGCTGCCAATGTGGCCTTAAATGTCGCAGCGCTGGGTGGCAAGGTCAATTTGATTGGCCTGGTTGGCATTGATGAAGCCGCAAATATACTGGTGAAAACGCTTAAATCCGTGCATGTAACTACAGATTTTGTGAGTGTGCCTAATTTCCCTACTATTACCAAGTTAAGAGTATTAAGCCGTCATCAGCAATTATTACGTCTGGATTTTGAAGAGGGATTTGGCGGCATAGACAGCACTGAAATATTAGAAAAAATGCACAGCAGTCTAACGCGCCAGCAAAGTGTGGTCATTTTATCGGATTATAATAAAGGATCGTTAGCCGATGTGCAGAAAATGATTCAGCTGGCCAAAAAATTCAATGCGCTGGTGTTAGTGGATCCCAAAGGCTCGGAGTTTGAGAAATATCGTGGAGCAACCCTGCTGACACCAAATCTTACCGAATTTGAAGCAGTTGTGGGTAAGTGTCATTCCGATAACGAATTGGTTGAACGTGGGCTGGCATTGATTAAAGAGTTTGATCTTGAAGCTTTATTAGTGACACGCAGTGAGCATGGCATGACGTTGTTAAGAGAGGGGCTGGAGCCGCTTCATCTGCCGACACAGGCGCAGGAGGTTTATGATGTTACCGGTGCGGGTGATACAGTTATTTCGGTGTTAGCTTCATCACTGGCCGCGGGCAGTTCATTTGAACAGGCCTGTGCCTTAGCAAATGCCGCAGCAGGCGTTGTGGTCGGTAAAATCGGCACTTCAACGGTTAATACTATTGAACTGGCGAATGCGGTCTATAGTCAGCAGGAGCTCGGCTTTGGTGTGCTTTCAGAAGAACAACTTAAACTGGCTGTAAAACTCGCTCAGCATCGCGGAGAGAAAGTGGTAATGACCAACGGCTGCTTTGATATTCTCCATGCGGGTCATGTTTCATATTTAAACAGCGCACGTGAGCAGGGTAACCGTTTAATTGTTGCGGTTAACAGTGACCAATCAGTGCGCAGCTTAAAAGGGCAAGGACGTCCTGTGAACCCTGTTGATCGCCGTATGGCGGTATTAGCAGGGTTGGGCGCAGTTGACTGGGTGATCGAATTTACCGAAGAAACACCGCAACGCTTGATCGCTGAGATTTTACCGGATCTATTGGTTAAAGGCGGAGATTATAAACCTGAAGAAATTGCCGGTGGTAAAGAGGTGATTGCTAACGGCGGTGAAGTGCGCGTTTTACAGTTTGAAGAGGGCTGTTCAACCTCTGAAATCATCAAAACGATTCGGAGCAATCCGTAACAATACTTAATAGCACTTTGTATTATTAGCCGCGAATAAGACTAATAAAAAGGGAAGCAGATTGCTTCCCTTTTTGATTAAACTTTAGCTTGAAATTCGATTTATTAACCTTCAGTTTACCGCATTAGGCAAATTTCAGTAGGCTATTGGTCAGCATTAATATTTTTCTGAAATTTTTGGATTGACTTCAATTAAGCCGCTAGAAACATCAATAATATCTTGCTCAGATAACGTGCCGGCAGAAAACTTAAGCTGCAGCATGTTGATGATATAATCATAACGTGCATTCGCTAATTGATTTTCAGATGCGTACAGAGCGCGCGTCGCATCTAACACATCAACTATAGTACGAGTACCCACCTCAAAACCCGCTTCTGTTGCATCCAGGGCACTGCGTGAAGAGAGCACAGTTTGTTCATAAGCGCGAAGAGAGCTGATTGATGCGCTGACATTGTTATAACCACTATTGATCTGTGCTTCTGTGCTGCGGAATGTCTGTACTAAATCTTCACTGGCAAAAACATAATTATATTGCGCCTGTTTGACCAAAGAGCTGATACTTCCCCCTGTGTAAATTGGCACATTTAAGCTTAGCCCGACAGAGCCGCTACTGATGTCAGTATCATTCATGACATTTGTATCATAGGAGGTCTTGTTGTAACCCAGACCCGCGGTGAAATCCAGCGTTGGTTGATGACCTGTTCTGGCTAAATCGATTTGCATTTTAGCTAATTCTTTAACAATGCGTTTGTCATGTAATGCTAAGTTGTATTCTAATGCTTTACTGCGCCACAAGGACACATTACCTTCAATTTTCGGTGCGCTAAAAGTCTTTGTATTCAGAGATGACACTCTCAATACATCTGCCCCGGTTAATTCGCGCAAAGCATAATAAGTGTTGGCGAGGTCATTTTCTGCGATGATTTCATCGGCCGTGGTCCGGTCGTATTCGGCTTGTGCTTCATGCACGTCGGTGATCGCAATTAAGCCCACTTCAAAACGCTGTTTTGTTTGTTCAAGCTGGCGTTCAACCGCGCGTTTATTCGCCTTAACTGATTTTACAGCTTCATCTGCACGCAACACGTTAAAGTAAGCCGTTGATGCTCTGAAGAGCAAATCCTGTGCAGCTAAACCATAAATGGCTGCATATTGTGTCGCCTGTTTCTCGGCAATGCTTGATTGCTGCCAGTATGAACCATTATAAAGTGATTGGGTTAATCCAATGTTGGCCCCTAAGTTTGAATTGCTTAAGTTATCATTACTGTAACTCGTATAACCTGTTTCCAGCCCAAAGCCGATTTGTGGTAATAAGGCTGCATTTGCTTGTGTCACTTTTTCTAAATAGAGATCATACTGCGCTTTGCTTTTCAAGATAATAGGATCTTTGGTTTTGGCGGTTTGGTATACTTGTAATAACGTATCAGCCGGAACAGAGTAACTGTAACTGGTCAGGGCAAAGAATGCCGCGATGGAAAATTGTTTTATGGCCATGTTAATAAATCCTATGAGTGTGCGGGCGGCTGAAAATTTATGCTAATTTAGTGACAAATTAAGTGTAATATAAAACATTCAGGTTAGGTATTTTTCTAAGGAATAAAAAAAATGAACGTTCATTCAGGTGAAAGTGTATTTTATAATCAAGACGATGTGCAAGTATTATCGAAAGAATCTTTATATAAAGGTTTTTTTGAATGTAATTTATATAGCTTAAAACATAAATTATTTGCAGGTGGCTGGAGCCCTGAAATAAAACTTGAGTTTTTTGAACGGGGTCATGCAGCCGTCTTATTACCCTATGATGTAAAAAACGATACCGTGGTATTAATAGAGCAGTTCCGTTTTGGTGCAATGGCAGGCGAAAAATCCCCGTGGTTATTAGAATTAGTTGCCGGAATCATTGAGCAGGGTGAAGTGGCTGAGCAAGTGGCTAAACGTGAGGCCTTTGAAGAAGCGGGGTTAACCGTCAAATCCTGCCAGTTTATGCTCAATTATTTAGTCAGTCCGGGTGGCACAACGGAACAGATCGATCTCTTTATCGCCAATGTAGACAGCAGTGAGGTGGGTGGATTATACGGACTCGCACATGAAGGAGAAGATATTCGCGTGCATGTTGTGCCAAGAGAAACAGCCTATCAATGGGTAAAAGAGGGGAAAATATATAATGCGGCGACCATCATTGCATTACAATGGCTTGAATTAAATAAAGAAAATTTAACCATTTAACGCGTAAAAATGCTTAAATAAAAAGGTTTGGATTATTTATCAGTCATGATCCCGGTAGTTAGATCCCAAATTTACAAGTCAATAACGCATTAGCTCGATTTTTGAGTGTTTTTTTTAAAAAACTAAGTCAGTAAATGGTAAAATTATTCACTTAGTTAGCATGGCAATTATATTAAGCTCATATCATGTGCATTAACAAATATTGCTATATCCATTAATCTACGAATGAAAGTTATGAGCACACAAGCCGCAAAATTAAAATCAGACCAGCAGGGGTGTTTACAACTTCTGCAAATCACAGATACCCATCTTTTTTCCGATCGGAACAAAGACCTGCTGGGTATAAAACCTGCTGAAAGTTATGAAGCTGTGATTAAACATGCTGCACGTTACTCATCCAGATGCCAGGCTGTTTTATCAACGGGAGATCTGTCTCAAGATCATTCCCAACAATCTTACCTTGATTTTACCAAACAGATCAAAACCTTGAATTTACCCTGTTACTGGTTGCCCGGCAATCATGATATGCAATCGGTGATGCTGCCCAGTCTTTTGCAGGAGGGCTTAGCGCAGACCAAGCAAATTATTAGCGATTTTTGGCAAATTATTTTACTGGATTCACAGCTTGAGGGTGTGCCTCATGGTTTTTTAAGTGAGCAGCAACTGAATTTTTTACAGCAAGCTTTGAGCGAACATCCCAATAAACATAGCTTGATTTGTGTGCACCATCATGTTTTACCCGTTAAATCGGCATGGTTAGATCAGCATATTCTAAAAAATAACGATCAGTTTTTAGAGCTCATAAAGCAGCATTCCAATGTTCGTGCGGTGCTGTCCGGACATGTTCATCAGGCGGGCGATATCGCCTTTAATCAGGTGCGTTTCTTAACCAGCCCATCCACCTGCTTACAGTTCAAGCCCAATTCCGATAATTTTGATGTTGATGATAGTGCGCCCGGTTACCGCTATTTAGCGTTAAATAAAAATGGTACTATTATCACCAAAGTTGAGCGCATAGCGCATGGAGTATTTACCCCGGATAAAGATGCAACAGGTTATTAATGCAGAAAATTTTATTATCCTTACATGGTTTTCATAGTTCTCCCGGATCCTTAAAAGCGCAGCAAATGTCCTCTTATTTGGCTGAGCACTTCCCTGAAATAAGCTTTGTCTGTCCACAACTCCCCTGTCAGCCTGCGCTGATGTGGGCGCTGGTTGAGTCTGTTTTTGAGCAAAATAAGGATGCAGAAATCGCTGTTATGGGAAGCTCATTGGGCGGCTATTTAGCGGCAAAAGCGAGTGAGCAGTATAGGGTTAAAGTAGTGTTAATAAATCCTGCTGTTTCTCCCTATCGTTTACTGCAGCAATACGCGGGCATACAAACTCACCCTTATACGAACATATGTTATCAGATAGATGAAAACTACCTGCAGCAGTTAAAAGCATTAGATATAAAAACGCTGAGTGAGCCGCAAAAATGTTGGGTTTTATTACAAAAAAAAGATGAAGTTTTAAATTACCGGGAAGCCTTAGATAAATTCCAGCGCTGTAAACTAACTTGTGAAGAGGGGGGCGATCATAGTTTTATTGGTTTTGAACGCTTCTTACCTGATATTATTAAATTTTTATTTTAGTTATTCATTTTTTCAAATAACTCCCTCGTTTTTCCAATATAGGTACAAGCATGAGCGACCAATACCATTTAGATTTTATTTTAGTGATTAATTGGTTAAAATAATTCCCCTTCCGATTTTCCAATATAGGTATAAGCATGAGCGACCAATACAATTCAGACTCTATTGAGGTCTTAAACGGTCTTGATCCTGTTCGCCACCGTCCGGGAATGTATACCGACACATCACGTCCGAACCATCTTGGCCAGGAAGTTATAGACAACAGTGTGGATGAGGCGTTAGCGGGACATGCAGCGACTATCCAGGTGATTTTACACCAGGATCAATCATTAGAAGTGATTGATGATGGACGTGGCATGCCCGTTGATA
>DATBNI010000343.1:0-4191 GCA_036554425.1 Psychromonas sp. | reverse complement strand
AGTATAATGAGCCGCTAATCTTGATTAGTTACAACAGTACCTGCTTGTGATCTCTTTAATGAACTATAATTATTCTCGCTATGGTTAAAACCCATTCACGAAAAAACATAATCAGTTTGTTAAACGGAGAATTTGGCAATGAATGATACAGATAAAAAAAAAGCAATTGAACTCTTGAATACAATTATGGAGCTGGAATTGGCTGGCGTTGTTCGTTATACGCATTATTCCCTTATGGTGTATGGTTATAATCGAATACCCATAGTTGATTGGATGAAAAGCAATGCAGCTGAAGGATTAACACATGCCCATCGTGCAGGTGAATTAGTCACTCTTCTGGGAGGCCATCCATCTCTAAAAATTGGCGCCCTGCTGGAAACACATAATCATGATATCGGAGATATTCTCAAGGAAAGTTTGGAGCATGAAAAAATAGCGCTTAATGCTTATTATGAGTTATTGAAATTAGCGGAAGTCGGCACATCGGTTCTTTTAGAAGAATATGCCAGAGAGCTAATTGTAGAGGAAGAGCTGCATATTGATGAAGTAAATAAAATGTTGCGACGCCCTGGTGAAACCGGGGTATTTAAGCATTGAAAAAACAGGCGTAACTTATAATCTAACATACCTGTGTAAAAGTGCTTTGCTACTAAAAAAAGAACTTAAGTTCCTTTTTTAGTAGCTGTTGACCTTTGGAGTACAAATTTCGTTCAGTCTAAAAGTGTTCTGAGCAAGGCATGAGGAGTGAAGCATAGTTATTCTATGTAAACGACGCATAACGCAGCACAGGACGCTATCAGATGACCCCGAAGGGGCAAGCATTTGTGTGCACTATAGTATGCGTTATCGCCTGCTGATGTAGAATAACGACACAACACAAGCTCTGCCTTGTATAAAGCACGCATAAATTGCTGCAAAAACGTACGCTAAAGATCAACTGCCCCTAATAATAGCGGTTAAATCTCTTAGCTGCCTGTAATACAGCTCTGATTTGACTGAGGTATTTAAATTTCTGTCAATTAGTCCGCATTTATCTCAACAGTGGAATAAACTTCTGGGCAGTCAAAATTAAAGACCCTAATGCCTCTGTAATATTATTGACTGAATAAAAATGATCTAATTCAGCCGTGTTGTGCGTTAACGTCGGCTGAAAAACATCTTTGAGTATCAGGTACACAGGTTAGCGCTTCTTGCCTCCAAGGAGCAGGCTCCCAATTGCTATCGCACCCACGCCCCCAAACAGGGATATCTATCGTCTCTTTGTCCTTTACCGACAACTCAATTGAGCCCACCTTTGCCGCATGGGTTTTCTTGGTATAATTGAAATTAGCACTATGGCCGCTATTTTTACTGCACTGATTTTGTCTACTCTTAATTTAATAAAATATTTGTGCCATTACCTCGGAAGCGCACTAAGGATTAACGGCTAAATTTGAAACTACACGCATGGATAGAGTGTTACAGCCGTCTGCCCTGAATGAGACGAATAAGTATCACCACAACCGCAATCACCAAGAGGATATGAATAAACCCACCTACGGTGTATGAACTGACCAAGCCTAGTAGCCAAAGTATAATAAGTATAATTGCGATGGTTTCGAGCATTTCAATTCTCCTTTTTATTTAACATAAGTTGGTAAATCTTATACTTAGCGGCTGACTGTCGCATAACGCCTCGTTAACTAGCCGCAGGTTGAGTTTTTTCTTTTTCAAAAGCAATGACAGCCACTATACATATGATGCTTTCCTTTACTAATACATTTTAGCACCATAATCTAATATAGATTGGTACAGGAAAAGTTGGGTGAGAAAAATTGGACAGGCAATCTTTTTCTTGAAATTCTACGTTAATCAAAAAAGTACATTATCGCCAAATATGAGCGACTATTTATGCTATTACGCCATAGAAAAACATTTTAGAGGTAGTTGAATTAAATAATGGGGATGATGACGGAATGAAATCATCAGTCCCCCTCATCAAGGTGTGAATTTGATGCTGAGCTTGTGGGAAGAGCAGAAGTTAATAATGGCGTTTATGATCTGTATTTTAGTTTTTATCGGCTAGGAAGCCTTGATTTAAACAGTGGTAAAAATTATTGGACAGTAAAAATGTAAACTATGTATGTGTAACAAAGCGTAGAACGAAAGGCTGGGCAGCCAATCGTTTTACCAGTCCAGAATGCCTATCCCTGTATATGCCAGACGGAGTTAAACAGTCCGGGCCAAAGCCTTTGTCGAGCACAAAAAAACGGACTGAAATTCCCATAGCCACATTGGTTTCTTATTCTAAGAGATTGAATTTACTATGAAATAAAATTAGTCTTTTAAAAATTCAAAATTAAAGACCCCAACGCCCTTTAACGTGGCGATTTATTCTTGCGGCTTTTGGGCCGGCTCGATGAGCTTTGATAATCGCCGGCAATCCCTTCACCACAGTAGTTTTTTCTGTTTCAGTAATATCCGGCAATTCAAATTTCATCGGTGCTTTAGCAATATATGAGTTAAGCCAGAAAGCTATTCTTCACCTTTAACCTTAACAATCAAGTCTATCTTTAAGAAAAACAAAAGGATCGGAGGATCCTTTTGAATTTGTGAGATGACTCTCACTAGCAAAGATTTATGAGAAGTTACAATTGATGCATATCAATTACTCCTTTTGGTCCAAGTATATAATCGCTCCATCGATTTCAAAATGTTTTGACTTCGAAACTGCGAGGAATCAAAAAAATGGAACAGGACGTACCAACGGTTCAGGAACAGAACGGTGTCAGCCGCCGTGGATTTATAGGCGCTACTGTCGCTTTTATGGGAGTCGCTGCGGCGGCAACCTTGGTTGGTCAGTCGGCCCAAGCCAGTCCCAGAGCTGTTGGCGCGGCAGTCATACCGGAAAAAATCAGCGGACTGCGCCGGGTCCAGCAGAAGCTGGTCGCGCCTCCCTTTGTACCAGAGCACGATCAGGTCGCTCAGGGTGGACCTAAGGTGGTCGAAGTCCGTATGGTGGTCGAAGAGAAGCTGATGAAGGTGGACAGCAGCGGCGCCAAGATATGGGCCTGTACCTTCAATGGCAGCATGCCCGGCCCGTTAATTGTGTGTCACCAGGATGACTACATCGAACTGACCTTGGTCAATCCGGCTTACAACCAGTTGCTGCACAACATCGACTTTCATGCGTCCACCGGCGCCATGGGCGGCGGCGCCTTGACCGAGGTGGCTCCCGGCCAGGAGGTGGTACTGCGCTTTCGAGCCACCAAGGCCGGCACCTTCGTCTACCATTGCGCCCCGGGTGGCCAGATGATCCCGTTCCACGTGGTCAGCGGCATGAACGGCGCGATCATGGTGCTGCCGCGCGACGGCCTCAAGGATGAGCTGGGTAATCCGGCTCACTACGACCGCGCCTATTACGTGGGCGAGCAGGATCTCTACCTGCCCAAGGACGCCAACGGCAAGTACAAAGAGTATGACAGCATCATGATGGGCATGCCGGATATGCTCGAAGTGATGAAGACCCTGACCCCGACCCACGTGGTGTTCAACGGCGCAGTCGGTGCTCTGACAGGTAAGAATGCGCTCAAGGCCAAGGTCGGCGAATCGGTGCTGATCATCCACTCCCAGGCCAACCGCGACACCCGCCCGCACCTGATCGGCGGCCACGGTGATCTGGTCTGGGTTGGCGGATGTTTCAACGACAAGCCCAGCACCAATATGGAAACCTGGGCCATACCTGGCGGCGGCTCGGCAGCGGCGATGTACACCTTTCGTCAACCGGGTACCTATGCCTATGTCAACCACAACCTCATTGAGGCGATCCTGCTCGGCGCTGCGGCCCACTTCCAGGTCGAAGGCAACTGGAACGACGACCTGATGAGCCAGGTGCGCGCGCCGGGTCCTATCACTGTCTGATAGGTCAAGCACTGCCTGAACGCTATCCGGTAAAAAAAGAAAGATTGGACAGCCAATCTTTCTTTTCTAATAAGGGTTGTTAATATGTGCTCAGAGGGCATTTTGGAGATAGCTACCAAGCACATTAAAAAATATGGTCTTACATTACGCTGGAAAAACAAACACTCATCTTCAAAGAAGTACAGCGAGTAACGAAGCAATAGCTGGCTTGCGCAATTTTTTCTACGCCTAAATAAAGCACAAAATTAACGGCATTGATACGAGAGGCGTAAATGGCAGCGCCGCCAACAA
>DATBNI010000330.1:0-8628 GCA_036554425.1 Psychromonas sp. | reverse complement strand
GTTGTATTGGGCTCTGTTCGCGCCCGCCAGGAGCGTTTAAAAGCGGTAAGTGAAACAGTACTGCCTATTACCGTGCATGGCGATGCGGCAATCGCAGGCCAAGGGGTAGTGCAGGAAACCTTTAATATGTCACAAGCACGTGCATTTAAAGTGGGCGGTACAGTGCGTATCGTTATCAACAATCAAATCGGCTTTACCACCTCTAACCGTGAAGATACCCGCTCTACTCGTTTTTGCACCGATATTGCAAAAATGGTTCACGCACCGATTTTTCATGTTAATGCCGATGATCCTGAAGCCGTTATTTTTGTCACACAAATAGCGCTTGATTTCCGTAATACCTTTAAACGTGATGTTGTTATTGACCTGGTTTGTTACCGCCGTCATGGGCATAACGAAGCCGATGAGCCCAGTGCAACACAACCTGTGATGTATAAAAAAATTAAAGCGCATGCAACACCACGCGAAATTTATGCACAGCAGCTGGTAACTGAAGGTGTTATTAATGCGGAGTATGCGAAACAATTAGTGACAGATTACCGTGATGCCTTAGACAGCGGCGAATGCGTTGTCAAAGAGTGGCAATCTATGGTGCACCCTACAGTCGACTGGTCTCCCTATCTGAAACATGATTGGGATTCTCCTTATCAAGCACAATTTTCTAAACAACGTTTAATTGAATTAGGCGAGTCAATTAGCCACTATCCGGATTCTCATCAACAACACTCACGCGTTACAAAAATCTATAACGATCGGAAGTTAATGGCACGCGGTGAAAAATTATGTGATTGGGGTTTTGCTGAAAATTTAGCTTATGCAACGCTGCTTGACAGCCAGTTTAATATTCGTCTGGTAGGTCAAGATTCTGGCCGTGGTACCTTCTTTCACCGTCATGCTGTATTACATGAACAAACCGAAGGAAAGCGTTATGTTCCACTGAAAAACCTTTCTGATCAACAGGGACATTTTGATGTTTATGATTCAGTCCTGTCAGAAGAAGCGGTATTAGCCTTTGAATATGGCTACTCAACCGCAGCTCCTAAGGGCCTTTGTATCTGGGAAGCGCAGTTTGGGGATTTTGCTAACGGCGCGCAGGTTGTATTTGATCAGTTTTTATCTTCTGGAGAACAGAAGTGGGGACGTATGTGCGGATTAACCGTTTTATTACCCCACGGTTATGAAGGGCAAGGACCGGAACATTCATCGGCCAGATTGGAACGTTATCTGCAACTCTGTGCAGAGCATAATATGCAGGTCTGTGTTCCCTCTACCCCCGCACAAGTTTATCATATGCTACGCCGCCAAGTGGTGCGTTCAATGCGTCGTCCATTAATTGTAATGTCACCTAAATCATTGTTACGTCATCCGGAAGCGGTTTCCAGTTTAGATGAATTAGCGAATGGGACATTTCAAAATGCGATTGCTGAGATTGATGAGCATGATCCTAAAAAAGTAAATCTTGTTATTTTATGCAGTGGTAAAGTGTATTACGACCTGTTAGCTAAACGTCGTGATGCCGGATTGATTAATGTCGCAATTATACGTATTGAACAACTATATCCTTTCCCCGCTGATGAAGTTAATGATATTTTAAGTGATTATCAACACGTTACAGATTTTGTTTGGTGTCAGGAAGAGCCTCAAAATCAAGGCGCTTGGTATTGTAGTCAGCATCATTTCAGAAGTATATTGCCAGCTGCCGCGCGATTACGTTATGCCGGCCGGGAAGCATCGGCTTCAACAGCTGTTGGTTATATGTCTTTGCATCTTAAGCAGCAAAAAGCATTAATTAATGACGCACTGGCCGTTGTTGAATAATATTCAAAATAAACCCTAATTTTTTAGTTTAGAGATTTTACCGTAGGAAAGGTTAATTATGATAGAAATATTGGTTCCCGAGCTTCCAGAATCAGTTGCTGATGCAAGTGTTGCTATTTGGCACAAGCAACCTGGTGATTTTGTTGAGCGTGATGAAGTACTTGTTGAAATAGAAACTGACAAAGTAGTCTTAGAAGTACCGGCAACTGCATCCGGTGTATTAGAAAGTATCATCGAAAAGGAAGGTGCAACTGTACTTTCAAAGCAATTGTTAGGTCAATTAAAAGAAGGTGCCTCAGCACCGGTAAAAGAACAAAAAACGGAAGCTGCAGAGTCTTCTGCAACTGCTACTGACACTGCCGATGCAAGTCCATCGGTGCGACGTTTAATTCTCGAAAAAGGTTTAAACGCAGCAGATATCAAGGCGACAGGTAAAGGTGGCGCTATTACCCGTGAAGATGTGGAAAAACACCGGGTCACACAAAATCAGGAACAGACTGTACCGCAGGTTGACATTGTCGCCGCGGTTGCTGCTCGCAGCGACAAGCGTGTGCCAATGACGCGTTTACGTAAGCGTGTTGCTGAGCGTTTGTTAGAAGCAAAAAATTCTACCGCCATGCTAACCACCTTTAATGAAGTTAACATGAAACCCATCATGGATCTTCGTCGCCAGTATCAAGAGGTTTTTGAGAAGAAACACGGTGTCCGTTTAGGGTTTATGTCGTTTTATATCAAAGCCGTGACTGAAGCATTGAAACGCTTCCCCGAAGTGAATGCCGCTATTGATGGTGATGAAATTGTTTATCATAATTTCTTTGATATCAGCATTGCCGTTTCAACACCTCGTGGTTTGGTGACACCGGTTTTACGTTATGTGGACACCTTAAATTTTGCTGAAATCGAAAAGGGTATAAAAGTACTTGCGATTAAAGGCCGTGATGGAAAATTAACTGTTGATGAAATGATCGGCGGTAACTTCACTATTACCAACGGAGGGGTATTTGGCTCTCTATTATCAACGCCTATTATCAACCCGCCACAAGCGGCCATCTTAGGCATGCATAAAATTCAAGATCGCCCCGTGGCGGTTGACGGTAAAGTGGAAATTTTACCTATGATGTATCTGGCACTTTCCTATGATCACCGTTTAATCGACGGGAAAGAATCAGTTAGCTTCTTAGTAGCAATCAAAGAATTGCTTGAAGATCCAACGCGCTTATTATTGGATGTTTAAGAGGTAGTCCGGCACTGTTTATATTTTCCGCAATTTAGTCAATATAAACAGCGCTAACGTAAGTAATATGCTTCGAGTTATGGCCCAGTTACTATGGTCATTAAGTTAAACCAAATAAATGGATAAGAATCATGAATTTGCATGAATATCAGGCAAAACAGTTGTTCGCAGAATATGGATTACCTGTACCACAAGGTGTCGCATGTGATACCGCTGAAGAAGCAGTAAATGCCGCGTCTCAAATTGGTGGAGACAAATGGGTTATTAAGTGTCAGGTACATGCCGGTGGCCGCGGTAAAGCAGGTGGTGTTGAATTAGTTAGCACTAAAGACGGTTTACGCGATTTTGCACATAAATGGTTAGGTAAGCACTTAGTGACTTACCAAACAGATGCAAACGGTCAACTGGTTAATAAGTTATTAGTAGAAAGCTGCAGTGATATTGCTAATGAGCTTTACTTGGGTGCGGTCATCGACCGTGCTTCACAACGTGTTACTTTTATGGCATCGACCGAAGGCGGCGTGGAAATTGAGAAAGTAGCCGAAGAGACACCTGAGCTTATTCATACAGCAATCATCGATCCCTTGGTTGGCGCACAAGCGTACCAGGGTCGTGAACTTGCATTTAAATTAGGTCTTTCTGGTAAACAGATTGGTCAATTTACAAAAATCTTCCTGGGTCTTGCGACTATCTTTGAAGATAAAGATTTAGCATTATTAGAAATTAATCCACTGGTTGTGACAGGGCAAGATGATCTGATCTGTTTAGACGGTAAAATTTCTATCGACTCTAATGCAATGTACCGCCAAAAAGAGTTACATGCGATAAACGATACAACCCAGGATGATGAACGTGAAATGCACGCCGCACAATGGGAGCTTAACTACGTTGCGCTTGATGGCAACATCGGCTGTATGGTAAACGGTGCCGGCCTTGCAATGGGGACTATGGATATAGTGCATTTACATGGCGGCAACCCGGCTAACTTCCTGGATGTTGGCGGCGGTGCAACTAAAGAGCGTGTCACAGAAGCTTTCAAAATCATTCTTTCTGACGACAAAGTTAAAGCTGTTCTAGTGAACATTTTCGGCGGTATCGTACGTTGTGATCTCATTGCTGACGGTGTTATTGGCGCAGTCGCTGAAGTGGGTGTATCGGTGCCCGTTATCGTTCGTTTAGAAGGCAATAATGCTGAGTTAGGGCGTAAAATTCTTGCAGAATCTGGTCTTAATATTATCGCAGCAACATCATTAACTGATGCTGCTGAGCAAGCGGTTAAAGCGGTAGGTGGCAAATAATGAGCATTTTAATTAATAAAGATACTAAAGTAATTTGTCAGGGTTTCACTGGCGGACAAGGCACTTTCCATTCTGAGCAAGCGCTTGAATACGGCACAAAAATGGTCGGCGGTGTTTCACCGGGTAAAGGTGGTCAAACGCATTTAGGTCTTCCTGTATTTAATACTGTACGCGAAGCAGTTCAAAAAACAGGTGCGACAGCATCTGTTATCTACGTACCTGCACCATTTTGTAAAGATGCCATATTAGAAGCTATTGATGCCGGTATTAAACTGATTGTTACCATCACTGAAGGTATTCCTACACTGGATTTAGTGGCTGTTAAAGTTAAACTTGATCAAGCCGGTGTGGTCATGATTGGTCCTAATTGCCCTGGTGTTATCACACCTGATGAATGTAAGATTGGCATCATGCCTGGTCACATTCATAAAAAAGGTAAAGTAGGTATTGTATCTCGTTCAGGTACATTAACTTATGAAGCGGTTAAGCAGACAACAGATGAAGGTTTCGGCCAATCAACTTGTGTTGGTATTGGTGGCGACCCTATTCCTGGCTCTAGCTTTATTGATATCTTAAAATTATTCCAAGAAGATCCTGAAACAGAAGCAATCGTAATGATTGGTGAAATTGGCGGTACTGCGGAAGAAGAAGCGGCTGCATTTATCAAAGCAAATGTGACTAAACCTGTCGTATCTTATATTGCCGGTGTTACCGCACCTGCAGGTAAGCGTATGGGACATGCCGGTGCAATCATTGCCGGTGGTAAAGGTACTGCCGAAGATAAGTTTAAAGCACTTGAAGATGCCGGTGTAAAAACCACTAAATCTCTTGCTGATATTGGTAAAGCATTGCGTGAAGTAACGGGTTGGTAATTACCAGCTGATACTTTAGACGCTCCTCTATCTACACTCTCAAAGACCTCGTTATTTAACGGGGTCTTTTTCCTTCTAAAGTGAAATATATTCTGCCGTTACCGCGTTAGCTTCCTGTCAATGGCAATGGACTAAAGCTGTTATAATAAAAATTCTGTCAGGCTGTCAATACAATTATGGATGGCATTACAACTTTTATGGCCTAAAATGGAAAGACTGATTCAGTTTTTTGTTTAGGTAATTTCTATGCGAAGTTCTATCTAAAGTGAAGTTTGCATAGAACTGATAAAAGTGGTGAATATATAAATGCGGATTGAAGTTAAGGCTATTGATCATCTTGTCCTGAGAACCACAAAAATGGATGAAATGTTAACATTTTATTGCCAGGTGCTAGGTTGCTCAGTTGAACGGGAAACCTCACCGGAAACAGGATTGGTGCAGTTACGGGCTGGCAATGCTTTAATTGATTTAGTCTCAGTTGACAGTGAATTAGGTCGTCTCGGCGGCGGTGCTGCCACTCCGACTGAAAATAATATGGATCATTTTTGTCTGCAAATAAAAACTATGCCGGAAGAGGAAATTATCAGGCATTTATTAAGTTTTGGCCTTAAAGTTGAGCCGTTTGCCAGGCGCTATGGCGCACAAGGATTTGGTAACTCCCTTTACATTAAGGATCCAGAAGGCAATACAGTCGAGCTAAAAAATCAAATTTGAAATAGGTTATTAGGTATTGATACCATTATAAGTAATTATAATTATTATAGGTTTTCTAAATAATTCAACATATGAGAGGTTAACATGGAAATGCAAAATCATCCTTTATCAGCTTTGTTTGATCAATTAGGCCTGGACAGTTCTGAGGCCGGGATTAATCTTTTTATAAAAACACATGCCCCTTTGATGAAAGAGGGTAGATTGCATGAAGCTGATTTTTGGAATAGGGCACAATCAGATTTTTTAAAGCAAGCTATAGATGAAGATGCCGACTGGGCTGAAGTAGTTGATCACCTCGATGCAATGTTACGTGCTTAAGATGCAGAGGGTCCCTAACGGGTAATATTAAATATTACCCGTTAGGGACCCTATTAATCACATGAGTTCTTAGTAAAGAGTTAACGGATTAGATAAACAGATGAAAATCGCACCAAGTTCAAAGAAAGCACAACAAACAATGCACATGCTGTCCAAGTTACAAAGTGACTTTAAGGAAAGGTTGCAGTCGATAAGTGAGCAGTTTGGCTGCCCGGCAGAATTTAAAACTGTTGAGTGGCTCAGAGACGGCGGGCTGCATGGCGGGGGACTGAGATTTGAGGCAGTTAATGACAGACTCTTTAATGCTGCTTCAATCAACATTTCTCAAGTGCAATATGAAGATCTGCCCGCTAAGTCCTTTTCTTCCGCGACCGCACTTTCGACTATTATTCACCCTAGCCACCCGTTAGCCCCCTCTATTCATATCCATATTAGCTGGACTGAATTGAAAAATGGTCAAGGCTATTGGCGAATAATGGCGGACTTAAATCCCGCTATAGCCGATCTGAAAGACAAAGAAAAATTTGATAACTGCTTAAAAGAGGTAACCGGAAAATACCAGCAACAGGGGGAGCGTTTGGGAGATGCGTATTTTTATATCCCTGCTTTGCAATGTTTTCGCGGGGTTAGCCATTTTTATCTTGAGGGTTTTAATCCTGATAACATCACCGGCAATAACTTTGCAAAATACTTCGGGGAATCCGTTATACAATGTTATAGCGAGATCTTAGCGCAAAAATTACTAAATTCTGAACCGCCAACAGCCGCCCAAAAAATCGCTCAGTTAAATTACCATACGCTGTATTTTTACCAGGTTTTAACCTTAGACAAGGGCACAACGGCGGGTTTGTTAATCCATAATCAAAATGATACAGGGACACTGGGATCCTTACCTGCGCGAATCAATCGTGTGTTATTAGCAAGTTGGGTGGATATTACGCCTGCACCTCAGGACAAGTTAATCAAACGATTCTTAAGGCTGCTTCCCGAGCAGGATATTTGTCTTATTTCTACGCCGTTGAAAGCACAAATAGCAGAGCAGATTCGATTGCACTATAAAGCCTTCCCTATCAATAAAAGCAACTAAAATAAGCAATACCAATGTGCGGTTCTGGTATTATATATTTTTAAACATTACTTCTAAACGCAGTGTAATCGAGACATCTTTACTTTTTTCCTGAAGGTCGTTTTTAGGCCAGTTTATTTCAGGGGAGAGCTCATAAAAGAACCAGCTGCGGAGAATATTGTGTCTATAGGTTAACCCCAAATGCGTATTATCAATGTAGTGGCTGGGTTTGTTTTTAGCGCTGATACCGGCTCTGTAGTTTAGGGCCTGAGTGGGAGATATATAATGGTAGAGGGTAAAACCTGTCCCCATTTCAAGACCTTCAACGTCAGTATCTAATTTGGCGAAGTTTGCCCAGCGCAACAGAAATTTTTCGTTAAATGAATGGTCAATATCAAAATAAGTAATTTCACCTGTGACCATTTTTTGTTGATACACTTTCTGTGTAAATCGCCACAAGGTTTGCTCTGTAAAAGGGTAGATATACCGATATCTGGCTTCCAAACTAGGGCGAAAGGTTGCTTTTAGATTAATACTACTGCGCGTCTTTACTGACACATCGTAGCTCAGCCCTAATGCGTTTTTGGGTTGTTGGGATTGGTCGTCCGGAAACAGGTCTTTGATTGTATCTGTTGTATCGGACTCGAAAACAATTTTGAATTTTTTACTTGTTTTTGGCAGGTAGAGTCGTGCACTGATATTGGGTACATAGGAAAAACCTTCACCCTCAAGCCAGATAAAATCGTTATACCAGCGCACCATAGTACCGGCACGCGCATCTTTTGCTATTCTTTGATCGACAAAAAAACTGTCAAACCACAGCGCGGGCTGACAAAATTTAGTATTAAGGTAGTGATAGCTATCATCGATTAAGCTATGTTGCTCGCTTTTACTAAAGCAGTTACCCTCAGCATCTTCTTCCGCATAAAGGGAATGCGAGTAAAATGATAAAATGAGCGTGTAAATAATTAGTTTATTCAAGTGATCCGTCACCTATTAATAAATATTATTAAACTGAGCCTACTTAACGAACAGGGTATTGAAAATTTAAGAGGTAGTAGCAGGTTGTATCTAAGTATAACCTGCTGTGTAGATATGACCGTTATATTATGAAGTTATTATTACAGCTAACTAGGCTTCTTCGTCTTCTTGTTGATCTTGCGCTTCCATAGCTGCAATACGTTTTGCTTCGTAAGCTGCAGCGGCTGCTATTTTTTCAGCTTCTGCTTTGGCTGCTAATTCATTGCGCACAGTACGTCTGTCTGCTTTACGCACCGTTGCTGCCTGTAAATTTTGTACAAACTGTAC
>DATBNI010000348.1:0-1704 GCA_036554425.1 Psychromonas sp. | reverse complement strand
TTCTGACTTTAGCAGGCACATCGAGATGCTATTGGAACCACAAAATAGTCATGCGATGACGCTGTTGATTACTTTTTCTGATCGATTAGCGAACAACAGCTACGTATTATGCTCGCTTCTTCCCGAAACGAGCGCCGTAGTGCCCCAGGGAATTTGGCCACTTTTTTGTTTTGTAAGTCGCTTGAGGCGAAAGCGGGACAGCTTTCTGGCTGAGGCGCTTCACGCCCTGAGGATTAGTTCAAGCTTTTCCTCAGTCGAATAACGGGGACCCGCGATCTTTTAATGCTCTTAAATAACGAACTTCGTTATAAGGCTTGTCAGCATCTATAAACAATTCTGATCCATTTAAATGCAAGTGCACGAACAGCAGCTTGATGTGAACTGCCCAATGGCAGAACTTATTGCTTGGTTCACAATAGAGTGAAGTGACAACAGCCGCATTTAGCCAAGGGCAAAACCCTAATATTAAATAATCCTCAATAAACCGATTTATAATACCAAGATTAAATTTATGATCAGTTATTGTATATTATTTAAATTAGTCAATAGTCGGTTGATGAATTGAAAAAGATCAAAGATTTACCCATTCCAAACACGAATAATGCGAGTCTTAAGCTGTGCTATATGTCTGTATAGAAATGTAATGAAGATCATTCCCATGCAGTTAAACCGCAAGGAGGCCGCTTCAGGGGGTATGCACTTCAAAGCTGAATCTGCCTCCTGTTAAAATCAACATTTTTTTGGTAAAGGGGGTTTATTCTTTCTATACTCATTCTAAAGCGTTAAGAATATTTATTTGGCTCTGTTTTAGATGATTGTTGTTAATTTTATTGCTTATGTCTATCGCCTTGCATTGTAATTTAAATAATTAGAACGACAACAACAGCTAAATGGAACCGGGCTATTTGTTGAGCGCCGAGAGCCGAGGCCAAATTTAGCAAAAATCAATGAAGGCGCCTAATTGATGATACCTATATTTGAAGACGTATTTACTGAAATAGCAGTCTTGCTTTTCATTGCAGCTGTCATTGGTGCTATTGGTATACGATTGCGGTAGGTATCTTAATGGGGCCGTCGGCACTCAGTTGGGAATCGGCAAATGATTCGGTTGATTTACTGGCTCAATTGGGTATAGCCCTGCTACTGTTCGCGGTCGGTCTCAAGCTGAATCTGCATATTATTCGCACCATGGGCCAGTGGCGTTAGCCACTGGGTTAGAGCAGGTCTTTTTGACTTCTGTGATTGGTTACCTGATCGCTATTACCCTGGGATGACTTCGGTTAGTGCTCTTTATGTGGCAGTGGCTCTGACCTTCTCCAGCACCATCATTATCGTAAAATTGCTATCTGATAAACGCGAAGTAGATACATTGCACGGTCGTATCGCCATCGGTTTTCTTATTGTTCAGGATATTGTTGTGGTAATGGTGATGATTGGTTTAACTGCCTTATGCCTACGCTGCTGCAGAGGCAGTTGATAATTTAATGGGCAAACATTCAAGGCGATTTGTCGGTTAATAGTCAGGTATCTGAATGAGGAAATAGAATCCTCTTTCTTAAATCCCGGATGATTTAATTTTATAAGACCGTTTTTAATTTAACCGTATGTGTAGGGTAACTATATTAGTGATCAATCCAATATTATAGATCTACAAAATGGAGGTTTTAATGTTCACACATAAAATTACCAAGACATTAGGCCGGA
>DATBNI010000302.1:0-2786 GCA_036554425.1 Psychromonas sp. | reverse complement strand
TAACAAATTCCTTATGATTAATTGCTAATAATAATACGTGTATAACACTTTGCAGATACGGGGCATAATCAAAAATTTAACTTTTCATCAAAATGTATCGTCTCGACTAAGTTTTATTCTAGAACATCAATGACTTAAATGCACATTAATCAGGTCTATTTTAAAATGAAAACGCTAAAAACAGTACAAAACGGCTCTATTTACGCATTTATCTAGATAAAAATCTATTAGGCTTAATGATTAAAATAAAAATTTTATCAATATCCTCACTTTTATTATTTAATACGGAGTATCAAAATGGCAATTTCGACAGCAACTTTTGCAGGTGGATGTTTTTGGTGTATTGAAGCGGCTTTTAATGCTTTAAAGGGCGTGAAAAGTGCTGTTTCAGGTTATACGGGGGGGAAAACTGATTCGCCAACTTATGAAGATATCTGCACAGGTACAAGCGGGCATGCTGAAGTTGTGCAAGTCAAATTTGATGATGCGCTGATCAGTTACCAGGAATTATTGGCTATTTTTTTCAGCCTGCATGATGCGACGCAGTTAAATCGCCAGGGTAACGATACCGGTACACAATATCGTTCTGCCATTTTTTATCATGATCTGCAACAAAAGCAATTAGCGGAAGAATTTATCACTCTGCTCGAGCAAAATGATATATTTTCGGACAGTATTAAAACGACCATTGAGAAGTTAGAGAAATTTTACCCCGCTGAAGATTATCATCAGGGTTACTTTCTTAAAAATCCGGAACAAGGTTACTGTTCAATAGTTATTCAACCGAAATTTAATAAATTCAAAGAAAAATACCGAGCCGCGTTAAAAGAAGGTGTTGATAGTTAATCAGTATATAATTAAATATCTGCCTTTCTGTGGTTAGCCAGCACAACCAGTAAAATACCGATCGAGACTAATGCGGCAGAGATAATGAAATCTAAGCTGATGGACTCTGACATAAATAAAACGCCGCCCAGTGCGGCAATAACGGGTACAGACAATTGTATTACCGACGCCACCGTAATGGATAATCCCGTCAGGGCTAAATACCAGCAATAATAACCCAATGCAGATCCTAATGCGCCGGACGCTATAGCCAATAACATGCCCTGCCAGGTATAAATTATTGATGGATAAGAGAAAATAAACAGAATAAAAATAAAAGGCAAGGTGCGTAAAAAGTTTGTATGGGTAGCAGATAAAGGATCAGTTGTTCCCTGCCCTTTAAGCGTGTAAAAAGCCCAGGCTATTCCCGCTATGGTCATTAACACAAAACCCATCAATGACGGTGTGCTTAAGTTTGGGAAAATCAGATATAAAAAACCACTGAATGCAATAATCAAGCCCAACAACTCAATAAAGGCTAAGCGGTTGCCTTGCAGGTGATTTTTAATGACCATAGTAATTTGAACTGCAGTAAACAACACTAATGCCCCAGTACCTGTATCGAGCGACAGATAGGCAAAGGAAAAACTGCAGGCATAAACAAATAACATCAAAGCCGAGAACCAGCTTGATTTAGTTTTTACAGCGGTCAGTGTATTAGTAGTTGATTTAGGTCTAACACTCAGTAGAAGGGTCAACATAACAATAGCCGATAATAAGCGCACCAGAGTAAAACCAGCAGCGTCTATACCTCCTGTCCCTAAAGCCAGGCGAGCAAGAATGGAATTAGCAGCAAACGCCAGCAGCGCTAAGACAGAAAATAGAAATGTATTTAACCTTGGGGATGGATTTAATAACAAATTTAACTCTCTGAATTAGCTTATCCAGCAATAAAATCATGGGTTAATTAATTAGTATATTATAAGACGATAACAAAGGCGCTGATAAGACCAATCAGGCCACCAAAGACGCCGCCCCAGATAACCAGCCAGCCAAGGTGACGTTTGATCATTGTTTGAATGATTTCTTTCACTATTGTCGGGGTTAATTCATTTAAACGCTGCTCAATAATTTGCTCAACTTTGTCTAAAATATCGTGCATAGTCTCAGGTTGTTCAACTTCGTCTTTGAGCAGCTGAATAAATTTATCATCATTAGTCATTTCAATAATGGATTTTTTCATATGCTCTATAAAGGGGTCACGCAGCGGTACAAGCGACTCTTTGCCACCAAACATAGCGAGCATTCCGCCAAATGACGAGGCCATAATAACCTCCACCAAACCATCATAGGTCGGATTTAAATCAACCTTTTCAATCACAGGTTCAAGGTTGATGTTCGCTGCAGAAAAGGATCCGGCACTTAAAAAACGATCCACATTTTCAGGAGTGAAAAACTCTTCCATCATTAATCTGTGAATACTTTTTTTGAATTCCTCAAAATGGGCTGGAACAACGCCTGAACCATACAAAAAAGGTACTTTTTCGAATAACATGAAGACCGCTAACCAGTTGGTTAATGCACCGGACAGCGCAAATAAACCCACCATGGTCAGGATAGCGGCTATCTCTGTTTCGCCTAACAATAAGCCAATCGCTAAAATGGCTGCTGATACTAAATTGGTCAATAAACTTTTGTTCATGTTTTTCCTGTTTAACTGTTTTTCTTTTAATACAAAAAATCCAGTGCCGAAGCAACTGGATTTTTTATTATAGATTTAAACTAGTTGAAGATGCATCTTCAACTAGTTTAAATCTAAGCCTGAACTTCGACGCAGTATTACTTAGCCTGCTCTTCTTCTCGTAGTTTTAAACTGCGTAATGCTTTATCTAAAACACCATTAACGAACTTGTAACTTTCGTCCGTTGCAAAGTCTTTTGCTAATTCAATCGCTTCATTTA
>DATBNI010000279.1:0-3003 GCA_036554425.1 Psychromonas sp. | reverse complement strand
TCAATGGCTGATTAAATAAACGCCCGATCCAAAATAAAAACACTATTCCAACCGCTAAACCGGTAAACAGCCCTAACAATACCACCGAAAGAAAACTGCCGGAAATAACAATGATATCTAAATTAGCTTCACTGCCCAGGGTTAATAAACCATAAAACAGACTGAAAAAGACAATGGCAGTGCCATCGTTTAATAATGACTCCCCTTCAATCAGGGTTTCTAAGCGTTTGCGTGAACTGATTTCTTTTAATAAGGAGACAACGGCAACGGGATCCGTAGCACTGATCAAGGCGCCAAATAAAAAGCAGACTGTCCAGGACCATTTCCAGGGAAACAAATAAAAGGTAAAAACTGCCGTTAGCGCGGTGGAGATCATCAGCCCCGGGACAGCCAAGACTATTATCTGTTTGAGCATACGTTTAAAGAGATGGGGGTCCATGGAAAATGCGGATTCAAAAATGAGTGTGGGCAAAAATAATAATAGGATCAGGTGCGGATCAACCTGCGCCAAATTTGTTAATGCGCTCTTTAACCCCGGTAAATTGGCCTGTATGTGATCCGTACGGCCATAGAGACCAAGACTTAGGCCTGCCAGCAACAAAATAACACTGTAGGGGGAGGAGAGTATTTTAGAAGCAGACTTTATTAACGCACCAAACAGTAAAGATAAAATCACAAAGATCACAATTAAGACACTGCTATCTAAATGCATATCCAACTCCTTAGTATATGTATTAGTCTAGCTCATAGGGGGATCTTGATTGTTGATGGTGGCAAGAAAGCATTAAAAAACGCTCCAAAGAGCGTTTTAAATGTCACTTTATTTAAAACTAAAGCGGCAGTTACTCGTTTAACTCTGGATTTGATTCTGATTGAGGAGCACGTTCGTTTGCTTCGCGAACTTTTAAAGAACGTTCCTGGAATTCAAATTCATTTAATGCATTAATCGCATTTTTAGCATCTTGCTCGGACATTTCGACAAAACCAAAACCACGGCGTTTGCCCGTGTGTTTGTCTTTCATTAAGCGTACTGAAAGAACCTGACCATACTCAGAAAAAAGAGAGCGTATCGCCATTTCATTTGCACGATAAGGTAAGTTACCTACATAAAGGGTGGTGGTGGGAAAATTACCTTCAGTGACCTCTTTTTTGGGACTAACAGATTTTTTTGTCCCTATAAATTGAACCGCTATTCCGCTGACTAATGCGCCAATTGCGAATAAATATGCGCCATCAATAGTTAACTTGAATAGTTTAATCACAGCAAAACCAACAATCGCAATGACGATCGAAAGCAACACGGATGTGTTTGATTTCATAATAAAATAACCTCAAAGATAAATAGAAAAAATAATGAGTGTGCAGTTACCAATAGTTTAAATTAAGTTGTGGCTTAGCAAAGGTTGCGCTCCGCTTAGTTGGCGATAAGCAGGTGAACATATAAAATCAAACATTTTCACAATTTAATGTTTGAAAAATTATCTGTCATTACCTAGCCGAACATCTAAAATGGATTTTGCCCAGAAAAGCGTAGCCGGTATCACTTAATTTAGTTGGTAATCTCTTTTTTTGGTGTTGTTGGCTTGACAAAAATGCCTTATTCCCGGCCAACAACTATCCTTTAAAAAGCAAGCACATTGTAAGCTAAATTTAACAATTAAGTTAATTCTTTAACAATATTAGATTTTAAATTGATGATTGTAATGCCATTTTGTGAAATGGAACACGCTGGCAATGACTTCCTGGCAATTTAAGACTGATGTTTTTTCTAAAAACAATATGTTGCCCATTAAAACATGCCAAGAGTTTTTTATCTGCCAGTGCACTTGTCAGCAAGAAATTAACCCTTTTAGGCGGCTCATTAGGCAGCGTTTGCATGTATTAGCGTTTATTTATGCGCAGTCACTACAGGGCAGAAGCTCTGCCCTGTATAAAGAATCTGCAAACGAAAGCAAAAAAAATCCGAAAGATAAACAGTCCTTAATATCAATAATAGATTTTTTTTCGTTGCTGCGCAGGGTGCTATAAAGATAGCGATTGTAGGATAAATTCGATAGAATGCACTGCAATATATACCCAAAGGACTTATCAATGCGGATTAGCGTATTTTTAGGTGTTATCGCGGTAAGCACGGCATGAGCGAAACAGCTGGCATGCAATTAAATAGGTATTTAAAGGCTTCATGAAAAATATTCGTAACTTTTCGATCATCGCCCATATCGACCACGGTAAGTCGACTCTTTCAGATCGTTTAATCAGTACTTGTGGCGGCTTAAGTGACCGGGAAATGGAATCTCAAGTGTTAGATTCAATGGATATTGAGCGCGAACGTGGTATTACCATCAAAGCGCAAAGTGTCACCTTGGATTACCATGCAAAAGACGGTGAAACATATCAGCTTAACTTTATCGACACTCCCGGGCACGTTGATTTCTCCTATGAAGTATCGCGCTCACTAGCAGCCTGTGAAGGCGCCTTATTGGTGGTTGATGCAGGGCAAGGTGTTGAAGCGCAAACCTTGGCCAACTGTTATACCGCAATGGAAATGAACTTAGAAGTGGTGCCGATTTTAAATAAAATCGATCTACCCGCCGCGGATCCCGAGCGTGTGGCAGATGAAATTGAAGATATTATCGGTATCGATGCTGCTGATGCGGTGCGTTGTTCTGCAAAAACGGGATTAGGCATTGATCTGGTATTAGAAGAGATTGTACGTTGTATTCCGCCTCCTGTGGGTAATTTAACCGGACCGCTGCAGGCATTAATCATTGATTCATGGTTTGATAACTACCAGGGCGTGGTCTCACTGGTACGTGTTATGCACGGCCAAATTAAAGTGGGCGATCGCATGAAGGTGATGTCTACTGGTCAGGTTAATCAGGTTGCTAAAGTGGGGTACTTTACACCAAAACAAAAAGAAACCGGAATCTTAAAAGCGGGTGAAGTGGGTTATGTTATTGCGGGTATTAAAGATATCTTAGGCGCTCCCGTCGGTGATACTTT
>DATBNI010000251.1:0-8104 GCA_036554425.1 Psychromonas sp. | reverse complement strand
CTGATCTGAGCGGGCGTCTGGCCGGCGAACTTGAGGTAGAACTCCTCGTGTGCGGCAGCGCTTTCCCCCTGATCGACAGGCATGGCTTGTTGGCCGTCGGGGAAACGGCTCGCCTTGCCCAGGAATATATCCACAATCTGTTTTTTGCTCAGTGCGGTTAACGGGTTATTGGCTGAGACGACCGTAACCACCTCCGCCGATGCCGAAGCTGAGCCTAAACCCAGGGACAATGCGATGATAATAAATTTGATAAAATTGGCATAAATCATGAATGGCCTCATCAGAATACGAACTCCATGGCGGCGCTGATCAGATCGACCCTACCGCCCGGCTTAAAGCCCGGCTGAATATTGCTCAATACGCCGGGCGATCCGGCACCTATATCGGTGTGATCGTATTGCAGCTTGAGGGTGGTATTACGCATGAAATCCCAGCGCACACCCAGAGAAACAGTCTGTTGAACGGGAATTGAACCCAGGATTGAATTGAGGCCGGCGTTGAGACCCGCTGCAGCGGGAACAGCCAGGCCGGGATCCGAGGTGTTACTGTCCGCTTCTGAGCGGGAATAAGTAAGATAAGGCGTGAAATCACCTAGCCTATAGCCACCGCTGGCATACCATGCGGTACTGTCACCGATGGCACAATGGGAGACTGATCTGGCCCATTCGCCCATCACGAACCATTGACCCGGATCGTAGCTAGCGCCAATGGTAGCGAATGGAATGAGCTTTCCATTGCAATCATATTTTTCTGCAATAGCTATCCCTTCCGGCCCGAATTGTCTGAAGGCATTGAAAAAGGGATGGAAGGCCTTAATGTTCAAATGGGTTTGGTGGTAGCCTATACGTAGGGTCAATGGGCCGTATTCCGTTGTATTGAAGATGCCCCACTGCTGCCGCGCTTCAGCTTTGTTACCGTCGTCGTATGTCATGTCGACTTTGCCGTAGATAGCCTGAATGGTGTTAGTGGCTTCACCGGAGTACAGACGGTAACTGGCATCCAGACCATCGTTGTTAGAGATGGGCACCAGGCCATAGACCTCGAGTGGCGGTCGTACCCAAGGCATGGCATAACCTACCTTACGATAGCCAGAGGTCATAAAGCTTGGCATCACTATGCGGCCGATGCGGACACTGAAATCCGGCGTGAACTGATACTTGATATTCGCCCACTCTACATGGGGGCGGTAGCTGTTATCGTAATTCTGCTCCGCGATGACCTGCAGCACGGCCGAGAGCTTTGGACTGAGATTGGCGGTAACCTGCCCCCCGATCAGGCTGTCGACATCGAAGCTCCAGGCATGGCTGTAGCCGGCGCCGTTTGGCTTGAATATGGAAGAACTAAAGTCCGCCTGATCCTCGCTGGAATGGACCACCCCCAGCGTGCCGAAGCCGCTGAACGAAAATATCGGTGCTTCAAAATCGTCGGCGCTCGCGCCGGCCGCATACAGCGCCGTTGCAAGCAGCGTGATTTGAGTCAGTTTGTTCGATATGCTTTTAATCATCCTTGCCTCTGAGTGGCTATCAGCCTCTTACTGGTAACTGAATAGTTACCGCATTTTCCAGACACTATTGAGATCTTCCTGGGATCGCTGCTGCCGTTCTTTATCCCCTGCTGGGGGCCGACAACAAGTGAGGCTCAAATCGAACGGCTTTAACCTGCCATCATAGTGTTGCTGATCTCGCTGTTGTGATAAAGCGGAGACCTGAGTAAATATAGTCACTATATTGTGTCATCATAAAGCTAACATAGATTGAAAATTTTAAAAAATCTTAAATTTATCAAAAAGTTACCATCTAAATGTACATTCCATGTATGTGCTATTTTGATCAATAGATTAAAAAAATTAAGCCTGGTGCTGTTCTAAGTATTTTTGGGATCTTAAGGTATTTTGTTATTAACAATATTTTCTATGCTTGGTTTTGCAGTGAGGGCCCTTATTTGAGCATCTCAGTGACAACGCTTGAAGCTTAATTAATAAGCAAAAAAAAGGGCAATGGCTATTGCCATTACCCTTTTCCTTAAGCCTTTATAACTTTCCTAAAGGATTAAATTATTCGCCAGCGATTTTCTTCGGTTCAGCGACAACGGCAACGTTTAACTCAGCAAGCACAGCCGGATTAGCAAAACTCGGCGCATGGGTTAAAGGACAGGCAGCAGAAGCCGTTTTAGGGAAAGCAATCACGTCACGAATTGAGCTTGTGCCGGTCATTAACATCACTAAACGGTCTAAACCAAATGCCAGACCTGCATGCGGCGGTGTACCATATTTAAGCGCTTCTAATAAGAACCCGAATTTATCTTCAGCTTCTTCATCGCTGATATTTAGAATCCGGAAAATTGCGGCCTGCATATCCTGTTTATGGATACGCACGCTGCCGCCACCGAGTTCACAACCGTTTAAGACCATATCGTAGGCATTGGAGATAGCGCCTACAGGATTTGCTTCCAACTCTTCAACGGTTAAACCAATCGGCGCCGTAAAAGGATGATGCAGTGGTGTTAATGCGCCGTCATCCAGCGGTTCAAACATAGGGAAGTCGATAACCCAAAGCGGTTTCCACTGCTCTTTAACCAGTCCCAGGTCTTGCGCTACTTTAAGTCGTAACGCACCTATTGCTTCGCTGACAACGTTCGCTTTATCTGCTCCAAACAGTATGATATCGCCATCTTTGGCGCAGGTACGGCTGAGTAACTCGGTGACAATTTCTTCATTTAAGAATTTAGCGACCGGTGATTGTACACCCTGCAAACCTTTAGCTACTTCATTCACTTTCATCCATGCCAAGCCTTTAGCACCGTAGATAGTCACAAATTTGCCGTATTCATCAATATTTTTACGTGAAAGTTTTGCGCCGCCCGGTACACAGATAACGGCTACACGGCTGTCCGGATCATTTGCAGGACCGGAGAAAACGTTAAATTCAACATTTTTCATTAAATCAGCAACATCAAACAGTTCAAAATCGATACGCAGATCCGGTTTATCGCTACCAAAACGACGCAGCGCTTCTGCGTAGGTCATTTTAGGGAAGCTGCCTAAATCAACATCGAGCATCTCTTTGAAAAGATTCACTATCATCTCTTCGCTGATTTCCATCACCTGATCCGCGTTCATAAAAGAGGTTTCAATATCGATTTGGGTAAATTCAGGTTGGCGGTCGGCACGTAAATCTTCATCACGGAAACATTTAACGATTTGATAATAACGATCCATACCGGACATCATTAATAACTGTTTAAACAGCTGCGGAGATTGCGGCAATGCAAAGAATTTCCCTTTATGGGTTCGGCTTGGCACTAAATAATCACGCGCCCCTTCGGGGGTCGCTTTGGTCAGGATCGGCGTTTCAACATCTAAAAAGCCCTGATCATCAAGAAAACGACGTACAAAACTGCTTACTTTGGCGCGGAACTGCATACGTTTGGCCATTTCCGGGCGACGCAGATCCAGGTAACGGTAACGTAAACGCTGCTCTTCACTGTTCTGCTGATTGTTATCAAGGGGTAATGGCTCCGAGCGGTTTAATATTTCCAGTTCAAGCCCGAGGATCTCAATCCCGCCGGTTACCATGTCTTTGTTGACCTGACCTTCCGGACGGGCGCGAACCAGACCTTTAATCTGGACACAGAATTCATTACGCACAGTAGTGGCAAGCGCCGTTGCTGCCGGCGTATCTGCATCAAAGAACACTTGTACAATACCGGCACGATCGCGCATATCTAAAAAGATAACACCGCCTAAATCACGCTGTTTGTTGATCCAACCTACTAACTGAATTTCCTGACCTAAGACGGCTTCAGTCACTTCGCCACAATACATAGTGCGCATTATCGATTCCTGTTTTAAATATCATATAAAAATAATGCGAGCATTATAGAAGAAAACAGTTAATAGCAACACAGCTAAATAAAAAAATGACCATCTGCTTTATTTTAAGTAAAATACGTCGCTCAACATCAAGGCATGCATCACTAACGGGCAATCTAACATGAGTAAAACCGACAATATCTACAGTAAACAGCGCGCACAAATCGACGGATTCAGTTTTGATGAGCAGGTCGTGCAGGTATTCCCGGATATGATCAAACGCTCGGTGCCCGGTTATGAAAAAATCATCAGCAGCATAGCTATGATCACCGAACGTTGCGCCGTTGAAAACAGTAACCTCTACGATTTAGGTTGCTCGCTTGGCGCCGCAACCTTGTCGATGCGCCGCGGACTGAATAAAAAGGGATGCCAAATCATTGCGGTGGACAACTCTCAGGTTATGGTTGAACGCTGTGAGCAATATATTCACGCTTATAAATCAGATACGCCAGTGGTGGTCTTATGCGATGATATCTGCAATATCCAGATTGAAAATGCCTCAGTAGTGATTCTAAATTTTACCCTGCAGTTTTTGACGCCTGAGAAACGTTTAAGCCTGCTTACCAATATCTATAACGGCTTATTACCCGGCGGTGTGTTAGTCCTGTCTGAAAAATTTGTTTTTGAAGATCCGCTTAACCACCAGCTGTTAATCGACCTGCATTTAGACTTTAAACGCGGCCAGGGTTACAGTGAACTTGAGATCAGCCAGAAACGTGCATCATTGGATAATGTTTTAATTGCCGATACCGTCGAACAGCATTATGCGCGTTTACAACAAGCCGGCTTTGCGCATAACAATCTCTGGTACCAATATTTTAATTTCGGCTCAATAATAAGCATTAAATAACCCTTCAAAAAGAGGGAATAAAGGGCAGGATAAAAAAACGCTCTTGCCCATATTAAACATAAGTGCTTAAACCATCATCACAAGGCTCGCCATGATCGACTTTACAAACTTCTACAGCAGCATAGCTAAAAACCGTTTAAGCCACTGGTTACGCATTCTGCCAATGCAGTTACATGAATGGGAAAATACCCATGTGCATGGCCAGTTAGCCAGTTGGATCCGGGTTTTAAATAAATTTCCGGATATTAAAGCTGCGCATATCGAGCTTAAAGAAAGTGTCGAGATAGGATCTGGAAATGAATTATCACCCGGTGAAAGCAAAAAACTGCAAAACTTATTACAAAAATTTCATCCCTGGCGCAAAGGCCCTTTTACTATTCACGGTATACACATTGATACCGAGTGGCGCAGTGATTGGAAATGGGATCGGCTGCTGCCGCATATTAGCCCGCTTAAATACCGTTATGTCTTAGATGTGGGTTGCGGCAGCGGTTATCATATGTGGCGTATGCGCGGTGAAGGCGCCGAATTTGTTGTTGGCATAGATCCGAGTGAGCTGTTTTTATGCCAGTTTGAAGCGGTGCGCCATTTTGCCAATAAAGAGAGAAATGTACATTTATTACCTTTAGGTATTCAGGAACTTCCTAAGTTAGCCGCTTTTGATACTGTATTTTCAATGGGGGTTTTATACCACAGAAAATCGCCCATGGATCATATTACCCAGCTGCAGGATCAGTTGGTCGAAGGCGGCGAACTGGTATTAGAAACCTTAGTGATTGAAGGTGATGAAAATGCGGTTTTAGTGCCGCAGGACAGATACGCGAAAATGCGCAATATCTGGTTTTTACCCAGCGCAAAAGCCTTAAAACTTTGGGTAGAAAAGTGTGGTTTTGAGAATGTCCGTATTGCCGACATTAACGATACTTTAACGGGCGAGCAGCGCAGTACTGCCTGGATGACCAATGAATCCCTGGAGGATTATTTGGATCCTAAAGATCCGAGCAAAACAGTGGAAGGCCACCCGGCACCCAAACGCGCATTATTGATTGCTAAAAAGTCGCTAAAACCGCTAAATTAATGCTGATTAAGTGCAGAGGGCCCCACAAAAAATATAAACAGAAAAATCACCGGCTAACAGAACTTAGCAGCCGTGTTCTAGGCAGGAGGACAGTAAACAACGCGTTTAATGGGGTTCTTTTATCTGTAGCAGTTTGTTAAAAAATAATCAGCTTCTCACGTAACTTTATGCCATGCAGTCATTTGCTGTTATGATTAATACACCTAATATTTATCAGGTTTTTTTGAATGGATAAACAAACATTTTTAAATCGTTTTTTATTTCATAATGCGCAAAACCTTTCTGACCCGCACGCGTATAAAGCGACCTTTTATTTAAACCAACAAGGGTTAAAAAAAGCCGCCGTTTTGTTACCTTTGATAAAGCGCCAGAATGGCCTAAACCTGATATTTACCGAGCGAGCTTTACATTTACGTCACCATCCGGGACAAATTAGTTTCCCTGGCGGCCGATATGAATCATCGGATCATTCTTTACAGCAAACCGCCCTGCGTGAAACAGAAGAAGAGATCGGTATTTTACAGCGCCAGGTAAGTATCTTTGGTTCGTTGCCTAATCTGCCGACAATAAGTGGATTTGAAATCAGCCCTTTTCTCGGTTTTGTCGATGATGACCATACTATCTTGATTGATCAGCAAGAAGTTCGCAGTGTTTTTGAAGTGCCCCTTTCCCACCTGTTAGATGTAAATAATTATTATAAACAACATTTATTTGCCAATAAAAAGCGTCACTTCACTTACTGTATTCCGTATCAAAACAGATTAATTTGGGGAGCAACAGCGCAAATGCTTAAAAATTTGCAGGAGCTTTTGGAAAATTAATCAGAACAACTCTTAAGCTTGTTCTGAAAGAGCTTAACCTCTATAGTGAACTGATTATTAAGTCAAAAAAATATTTACCAAAAGCGACTTTTGCAATTTAATAGGACACTTAGCTCTAAATAAAAAGGGTGAAACTCACAAAAAAAACCACTGAACACGCGTAAAAAAGATCTACCAAGTTAGAATGAAACAATGATTAATGACCACTCAAGGAAGATAGATGGGATTAAATATAAAAATGCAGAGTCTCTTACAAATAGTTTTGTTAAGTTGCCTCAGCCTCTTCGCAGACAGGGTTGTCGCAAGGGATTTGCATGACGTTAAAGCCGCGGGTGTATTACGGCATATTGGCACCCCCTATGCCAATTTTGTAACCATATCACCGGCAGACGGCAAATTGAATGAAGGTGGTTTAGATGTTGATATAATACGCGGTTTCTCTGTTTACCTTAGCGTTGATTACCAATTTGTTAAAGGCAAAATTGGTAATGGATTCGGCTTATTAACCGGTCAAAATGTAAAATATATTGACCATAAAATCATACCTGGTGATCAAAAAACGATCCGGGGAGATCTGCTCTCAGGCGGTATCACTATCCTGGATTGGCGCAAAAATATAGTGGACTTTTCAGGTGACTACTTCCCTGCCGGCATCTGGTTATTCGCCCGTTCAGATTCTACTCTGCAGCCTATTATTCCTAGCGGCTCCATCCTCTATGATATAGAGCAGGTGAAAAAGCAACTCAATGGCCGCGAAGTATTAGGGAAAAGATACTCTTCACTGGATCCCGATTTATACAATTTAAAAGCAACCGGTGCGCAGATTTTAGACACAGACTATGATCAAAAAATAAATGAGATGGTGCTGTCTATTGTTAAAAATAGTGTTGAAACGACTTTGGTGGATGTTGTTGATGGCCTTGCAGCCCTTGATGCCTGGTCCGGTGCAATTAAAGCTATTGGCCCGATTTCAGAAGAGCAGAGAATGGCGGTTGTTTTTCCAAAGAGCTCCCCAAAATTACGCCAGGCCTTTAATACTTATTTAACAAAAATCCGGGCAGATGGCACATTCAACAGGATGGTACAAAAACACTATCCGGAGATATTTAATTTTTATCCTGTCTATTTTGCAAAAAATAAACAGCCCCGAAAAATTTAGGATAGTAAGGTATTTTATTGGCCTGTATAGCAGTCCGCCAAACTAATTGAGCTGTTTCGCTGTTAACGCTTAAAGCCCAAGGCACTGCTTAAGCCGCACTTGCAAAAAAAGATCAGCAGATTAAGCCATTGAAGACTTTAACCATAAAAATTTAACTCATTGCCAACCAGGAGAATACGGTGAAATTTAAAATCCTATTTACTTTAATCTTATCTCTACTGAGTGTTAACGCACTGGCCAGCCAATCCTCAACCTCTATGGTCGGCACGCCCGTGGCGTGGTTTGCACTTGTTATTTTTGTTATTGCTTATCTGTTAGTGGCAGG
>DATBNI010000238.1:0-3093 GCA_036554425.1 Psychromonas sp. | reverse complement strand
GCTGCGTTGTTATCAAAGTTGGCTGATAGAAGGATCAAATATCAGCTACTTTTGTTAGCCATCTTTGTATAGTATCCTCCCTGTGATTTTACTTATTAAAGTACTTCAAAAACATTAAAGTTTAACGCGCGACACCTTCTTACCCCTTTCTAAAATGATACAAAAAAATGAATAATAAAACGATAGCAACTCATAACGGCAATTTTCATGCAGATGATGTTTTCAGTATCGCTGCACTTAAAACAATTTTTCCTTCTTTTAAACTCATACGCACACGTGATTTAGAGCTTATCGGCAAGGCAGATATTGTGCTTGATGTCGGTGGTGAATATGATCCTGATGCAGGGCGTTTTGATCATCATCAACGTGGTGGTGCAGGTGAGCGCGAAAATGGTATTCCCTATTCATCATTTGGTTTGATTTGGAAGAAATATGGCTTAGAAATCTGTCAGGGTAACCAGGACGTAAGCAATTCTGTTGATGCTGGCCTGGTATCAACCATTGATGCCATAGATTGCGGTCATGTCGAAGGTGTTTCTAAAGGTATCAGCCTTAGCCAAACTATTTCAATGTTTAACCCTACTTGGCAGGAAGAGAGTCACTTTGATACCTGTTTTGATGAAGCTGTTGACTTTGCATCGCGTGTTTTAACACGCTTTATTGCATCTGCTGAGGGTGGTATTAGTGCGAAAGCAATTGTGGCTAAAGCGATTGATAATGCGATTGATCCGAGGGTGATTGTATTAGAAAAATATACCCCGTGGAAAAGAACGGTTCACGCCTTATCTAAGCAGGCTTTATATATGGTTTTCCCCTCTCAGACTGGCCAATGGAGAATTCAAACAGTCCCTGTTGAACCAGGATCATTTGAAGACAGAAAACCGCTGCCGAAACAATGGGCCGGCTTATCCGATAAAGCGCTTGTCGACGTAACCGGTATTGAAGATGCTATGTTCTGCCATAATGGTTTATTTATTGCAGGTGCAGAATCATTTGCAAGCGCAATGAAAATGGCAACCATGGCGCTTCAAGAATAATAAAATTGCCAGCAAAAATAAAAACATAACAATGCAGATTAATATGGACATTTTGTTACGCTACGCCAAAAAATGTCAGTTATTTGGGTGTTGAGGCTGTAGAATAACTCACTTTTTATACGTTTTTTAAAACATTAGTATTTTAACCTGTTGTTTTAAATTAAATGTATAAGGCAGTCTTTTTATTACAATTTGTGGGGTTTGGCAGGGCAAGTCGTGAACTGGTCGGCAGAAGTTCTGCTAATGTCTATGCGATTATTACCAATGCTAACTGGATGTAGTTGAATGCCCGTATTCTTAGTCTGGTGGGCTTTGCTGGACTTTCTTGAAAGAGAAAGTGGTGTCCCCTGCGAGATTTGAACTCACGTCTAAGACTTAGGAGGTCCTTGTTCTATCCAGCTGAACTAAGGGGACTAAATGCTAACTTCATAACTATATGGAGACAGAGAATTGCCTAAAGGAGTTATCTATTAGAACTCATTAGATTTCTTCTTTATTCACGGCTAACCTTTTAATCTCAGCTAGTTGTTATCGGATTGTGTTAGAAGGGCAGTAAACTAATTGAATTAGTTACAAAAATCAAGGTAAAAAAATCACCAATAAGAGATCCTTGTAGTAAAGTAGGGTATTAGTGATGATTATTAAATATTCGGTCTCTCTCATTGAAATAAAAACAGAAATATCCTGCCGGTAGCTCTGAATTCAATCACCTGATTAAAAATTGACAATAACCAAGGATAGTTTATGTTTTTAGAGTCACTTATGTTCTCTTTCTCAGTGACCGGGCCAATCTGCTTATTACTTTTTCTGGGTTGGTTTCTCAGGAGAATAAATTTTATTAATGAACAATTCATTGATATAGCATCAAAACTGGTTTTTACAGTTACTTTACCAACCCTTCTTTTTCTTAACATTGTAAAATCGGATCGTGAAACAGATATTAATTTTTCATTGATTTCTTATTCACTAGTGGCGAATATTGTGTTTTTCCTGCTGGCGTTTATTTTAACTAAACTGTTAGCTAAAAATAGGGATGATCATGGCGCTATTATCCAGGGGGCTTTCCGAGCCAATCTGGCTATTATTGGATTAGCCTATGTCGATAATATTTATGGGGATGCAGGTCTTGGGTTAGCCGCTGTTTATGTCGCATTTCATGTTGTTTTATATAATGTTTTATCAGTGTTAATACTGATGCCTAAACAGGATAAAATAACCCTTAATATGTTTCTTGGGCTGTTTAAATCAATTTTCAAAAATCCATTGATTATCGGAATATTGTCGGGGGTTTTATTCTTTTTATTCGCAATACCTGTTCCTGAAGTGATGATCGATGCAGGGCAATATTTTGCAGGTATGAGCCTGCCAATGGCGTTATTATGTACTGGTGGAAGTTTGCATTTAAAGACCTTAAATTCAGATGCTTCTGTTATCTGGTTTGCCACTATTCTGAAAATTATTATTGCGCCCATATTAATGACAGGAGGGGCTTATCTTCTGGGTTTTAGAGGATTAGAGCTAGGGCTGATCTTTTTGATGACCGCCGCCCCGACGGCTGCTGCAAGTTATGTCATGGCGAGGGCGATGGGCGCTAATGCCAGCCTAGCTGCAAATGTGATAGCTTGTACGACAGTCTGTTCGTTGCTCACTTATAGTCTTGGTATTTCAACGCTTTATAGTTTTAATTTAATGTAGCAGATAATAGGATATGGGCAATTTCAAAGTATCTTTGCCCGGCCCGCTAGATTGGGATTTTATTTGGTAAACGGTATTTCTCTGTAATAAATAAAAATTTCGATGCTTCGCGTGCCTTAACGGGATCGCCTGCCAAAATAGCCGCATAAATTGCGCGATGCTCTTCAATACAGGTACCGTTATCTTTTTCATTGTAGGTGCTAAAACTCTTATAAATAGTCGCTAAGACGTTACCAAAGGGCAGGTAGAAATCATTACCTGCTGATAAATAAATCAAACGATGAAAACGCATATCCCCTTCAGCCCAGCGGATATGATCAAAATCATTGGCAATATTTTCCATTTTTTCAAATATTTCAGA
>DATBNI010000214.1:0-1631 GCA_036554425.1 Psychromonas sp. | reverse complement strand
AACTGCATGCTTCGGCGTTCAGGACGCGAGCTAAAGTGGCAAGCAAAGATTGGAATACACTTACTGGAGTTGAATACATTAAACTCTATGAATCATCAGAAGGTGAACACAAGAGTTTCTGTTCTGAGTGTGGCTCTAGTCTGTTTACAAAATTCGATAGTGCACCGGATATCCTCGGTTTTCCTTTAGGTACGCAGGATGACGATCCAAGAGTAAAAGCAACTCGGCATGTCTATGTTGGTGATAAAGCTCCATGGTTTGAAATCAGTGATGATTTACCCCAACAACTAGCGTTCGACTAGTGTTATAACAAGTCAAATCACTGGACGCATAACAGTTTTAGCGTTTTTTGATAAAAGAAACTACGCGCCAGTGTTTGAGACGTTAACGAGTAAAGATGAGGTCCATGAATATAATTCTTGTTACAGATGTCTTTGGTAAAACACCGGCTTTAATAAAGTTAAGTGAAGAGCTAAACGCTAAGGTTATCGTAGATCCTTATAATGGAATGAATATGAGTTTTAAAAATGAAGCCGAGGCATATTCTTACTTTATGGATCACGTAGGATTGGAAGTGTATTTGTCAAAGCTATTAAAAATAAGCGAGTCAATCTCTTCAATTAGCACCTTAATAGGTTTTAGTATTGGAGCTTCCGTAATTTGGAGATTATCTGAAAAATTATCAGTTAAGCATGTAAAACGTGGGATTTGCTGCTATGGCTCTCAAATTAGAAATTTTAAAGAAATAAATCCATTGTTTGAAGTGGCGTTGATTTTTCCTGAAAAGGAGACTCACTTCGATGTTTTGGCACTGCAATCTGAATTGTCTAAAAAACAGAAAGTAAAAACCATGAAAACAGCTTACTTACATGGTTTTATGAATTTCTATTCCATTAATTATAGCCGGGCAGGTTATATTGAACAGTTGAATTGGCTGCGCTTAAATGCCAGTTAACAAGTCATCAACAATAAGGAGAGTCCTAAATGGATTATTTTACAGGCGCACTAAAAAAATATGCTGACTTTACAGGTCGGGCACACAGACAAGAATATTGGATGTTCATACTGATTTATATGATGATTAATATTGTCTTAGCGGTACTTGGTTTAGATTTCATTTCTGCATTAGTAGGCCTTGGACTGTTCATTCCAAGTATCAGCATTGCGGCAAGAAGGTTACATGACACCGGGCGTTCAGGTTGGTGGCAGCTGATAGTATTAATTCCTATTATTGGTCTTATAGTCTTGATTGTCTTCTTAGCGCAAGATGGCCATGATCAAAATGATTATGCCTAAATCTGATTTGCCAGTATAAAACCCGGACTCGGTACAGCTGTTGCGCTTTTACTAAAAAATATAAAGCAGATCAGCAAGGGGTTAACACTCTAAAGGGAATTCTTTATGCGCAGAGAAAACATTAAAGCTTTATTTGAAACTGATTTTCCTATTATTCAGTCACCCATGGCAGGCGTTCAAGATAGTGCTTTGACTATTGCTGTCTGTAAGGCTGGCGGCTTAGGTTCATTACCCTGTGGAATGCTCAATATTGATAAAGTGGTTAGTGAAATTAAGCTAATTAAAGAGGCAACAGATAAGCCCTATAATCTTAACTTTTTCTGCCATGATATGCA
>DATBNI010000146.1:0-10015 GCA_036554425.1 Psychromonas sp. | reverse complement strand
ATAGAGAATGTAAAGAAAAGAAGAACATTTGCCATCATCTCTCACCCTGATGCGGGTAAAACAACGATCACTGAAAAAGTTTTATTATTTGGCAACGCGTTGCAAAAAGCAGGGACAGTTAAGGGGAAAAAATCAGGTCAGCATGCAAAATCTGATTGGATGGAGATGGAAAAAGATCGTGGTATCTCTATCACTACCTCGGTAATGCAATTCCCGTATAAAGATAGATTAGTTAATTTATTAGATACTCCCGGGCATGAAGATTTCTCGGAAGATACTTACCGTACTTTAACGGCTGTTGATTCATGTTTAATGGTTATTGACGCCGCAAAAGGTGTTGAGCAACGTACTATTAAATTAATGGAAGTCACCCGTTTACGTGATACGCCAATTATAACCTTTATGAATAAGTGTGACCGTGAGACTCGCGATCCGGTTGATTTAATGGATGAAGTTGAAGCTGTCTTAAATATTGCCTGCGCACCCATTACCTGGCCTATCGGAATGGGCAAAGAATTTAAAGGTATTTATCATCTATTACGTGATGAGGTTATTCTCTATTCATCAGGTCAGGGACATACCATTCAAGAGGCGCGTATTATTAAAGGGCTTGATAATCCGGAACTTGAAAATGCTTTGCCTAACCATATTCACGATCTGCGTGAAGAGTTGGAATTGGTTTTAGGTGCTTCGAATAAATTTGATCATGAGCTGTTTTTAAAAGGTCAATTAACGCCGGTTTATTTTGGTACTGCACTGGGTAACTTCGGTGTTGACCATTTTCTGGATGGCCTTGTTGAGTGGGCTCCAAAACCATTATATCGCGCCGCAAAACAACGTGTTGTTGAACCCGTTGAAGATGCTTTTTCTGGGTTTGTTTTTAAAATTCAAGCAAATATGGATCCTAAACACCGTGATAGGATTGCCTTTATGCGTGTTTGTTCAGGAAAATATGAAAAAGGCATGAAAATGTATCATGTCCGCACGGGTAAAATGGTCAGCATTTCTGATGCGGTTACCTTTATGGCGGGAGATAGAACCGCCGCTGAAGAGGCATATTCCGGTGATATTATCGGTTTACACAACCACGGCACCATTCAAATTGGTGATACCTTCACTAGTGGCGAAACTCTTAAATTTACTGGTATTCCTAATTTTGCACCAGAAATGTTCCGCCGTATTCGTTTGACCGATCCGCTCAAACAAAAACAACTACTAAAAGGTTTAATGCAACTTTCAGAAGAAGGAGCGGTGCAAGTTTTCAGACCGCTGCGCAGTAATGATTTAATCGTTGGTGCTGTTGGTGTGCTTCAATTTGAAGTTGTTGTGCAACGTTTAAAATCGGAATACAAAGTGGATGCTATTTATGAGGGCATAAGTGTTGCAACGGCCCTCTGGGTTGACAGTGATAACCCCATGAAAATGGCTGAATTTGAGCAAAAAGCTTACGATAATTTAGCTTTAGACGGTAGTAATAATCTAACCTACATTGCGCCGACTATGGTCAATCTAAATCTTGCTATCGAACGCTATCCGGCTGTCAGCTTTAGAAAAACGCGCGAACATTAATTCACTTTCCTTTCTAGGGGGCGGGCTATTCCCATATGCCTTTGCAAGGGCATATGGGATTGGTTTTTCATATTAAAGACATAAGGCAACTTATGTCTTTCTTTCCCTTATTTAATTTACTGCCTATAATAAAAATTTATCTTCATTGATGAGAACTCATGTTTATAGATAGTCACTGCCATCTAAACTTTGCCTGTTTTGATATTCAACGCGACATGCTGTTACAAGCATTACAACAAAATAACATTACCGAAGTAATTATTCCGGCGACCCATAGGGCGCAATGGCGTCAGATAATCCAGTTATGTGAAAACCATGCTAATTTGTATTATGCATTAGGCTATCATCCGCATTTTCTCGACTATTTTGAGCCGGGTGATTTAGAATATTTACAAACACTGCTTGAAAATAGAAATGCTCAGTGTGTTGCGCTGGGGGAGATTGGCTTAGACAAATTTGCTAAAACAACGGTCCAGGTTCAAGAGCGTGTTTTTACAGCGCAGTTAAAAATAGCACAACAACTTGAATTACCGGTTATTTTACACGTTGTTAAAAAACAGGGCCGGGTGCTGGAGATCCTACGAGAGTTAAACTTTACTCAAGGAGGGGTTTACCATGCTTTTTCAGGCAGCGAAGAGGTGGCTTTAGACTTTATCAAACTAGGCTTCAAAATAGGGGTTGGCGGGGTAATTACCTATCCAAATTCTGTCACCACGAAAGCAACAATCTCGCGATTACCGCTTGATTCATTAGTGTTAGAAACCGATGCACCGGATATGCCTATCTATCGGCAGGAGCAAGTTAATAATAGCCCGCTTAATTTGTTGCATATTTTCGACGCGCTAGCTACCTTGCGAGGCGAATCAAAAAAATGTTTAGCCGCGCAACTTTATAACAATACTCGTTCATTATTTTCGTTAGGCAATGACTAAAGCTGAAAATTACCGTAAAATGGACGTTAATCCAGATACTACAAACACAAAAATTGTGTCAAAAAAGGTAATTTTTAATGGTTCAATATCCAATGACAGCTAATGGTGCTGCTAAATTACGTAGCGAATTAGAGCAGTTAAAAACAGTCACTCGTCCTGAGATTGTTAAGGCAATTGCGGAAGCTCGTGAGCACGGAGATTTAAAAGAAAATGCTGAATATCATGCTGCGCGTGAACAACAAGGTTTTTGTGAAGGACGTATTCAAGATATTGAAGCTAAATTATCCAATGCACAAATTATTGATATCACTAATATAAAAAATAATGGCAAGGTTATTTTTGGTGCGACGATCACTATTGTGAATATCGACACCGATGCAGAAGTGTCTTATAAGATTGTGGGTGATGACGAAGCTAATATAAAGATAAATTTAATTTCTGTTAGCTCGCCTATTGCACGCGGTTTGATTGGGAAAATGCTCAATGATGAGATCTCAATAGTAACACCTGGTGGTACTATTGATTATGAAATTATCAGTGTTCAATATCTTGCATAATTTTATCAAAAAACACAAAAAAGCCCAGTTAAACTGGGCTTTTTAATAATGCTTTACGATAATTATTTACGTGGCAGCTCTATTTTTTTATCTTCACTTGGTCGGAATAAAACCACAATATGACCGATTTTGGTGATGTTAATTGCTTCAGTTTCACGCACAATAGCATCAATAATAAGCTGTTTCATTTCGCGATCATCGGTTGCAACTTTAACCTTGATGAGTTCGTGGTGGCTAAGTGCATTTTCTATTTCAGCTAATACGCCTTCCGTTAAGCCATGTTGCCCTAATAGAACAACTGGTTTTAAGCTATGGGCAAGGCCTTTTAAGTATTGCTTTTGTTTATTTGATAATTTCATGCATATTTCTTTCATTAAGGGTTGAAAACAAGGCATTCTACCCTTAAATATTAACCTTTACTATTTTGATTGTTATTTATCCCTGTTTATTATTTTGAAAGACAGGAGATAACAACCTTAAGGAATAAATTGATGGCACAAAAAGACCATCCGAACGGACCTAAAAAAAGTGCGTCGGCAAGCTCCAAGCGGTGGATGCATGAGCATGTAAATGATTTTTATGTAAAAGAGGCCACTAAAAAAGGATTACGTTCTCGTGCTGTATTCAAGCTGGAAGAGATCAATAAAAAAGACAAATTAATTCGTTCTGGCATGACGGTTGTTGATTTAGGAGCTGCACCGGGAAGCTGGTCGCAGTGGGCTGTGGATACTGTTGGTTTAAAGGGGAAAGTGATTGCCTGTGATATTTTACCCATGGATTCTATTGCAGGCGTTGATTTTTTGCAGGGGGATTTCCGGGAAGAAACAGTTGTAAATGCTTTGCTGGGCCGCATTGCGGGCAATAAAGTGGATGTGGTGCTCTCTGATATGGCGCCCAATATGACCGGTACAGTCGGTATCGATCAGCCTAAATCAATGTATCTTGTGGAGCTTGCCCTGGAAATGTGCCGGGAAGTGTTAGTGAAAGATGGCAGTTTTGTCGTTAAAGTGTTTATGGGGAGTGAATTTGATCTATTTATGGCTGAAATGCGTAAATGCTTTAAATCGGTAAAAACCCGCAAACCTGACTCATCTCGTTCAAGATCGCGAGAAGTGTATGTTGTTGCAACGGGTTATAAAGAGTAACAGTGATTACGGCTTAGATTGTAGAGCCACTGTCACTATTTATTAACAGTGATTACGGCTTGGTTTGTAGGCCATGTCATTATTTATTAACAGTGATTTTGTGTGGTTAGACTCAGTAAGTGAATGCGCTAAGTATATTTACTAGCGACACTTTTTAAACTGTAGTAATCTATATTTATATTTTATATTTATTAACAAGAGGTTTACATCTTGAACGATATGGCAAAAAACCTGATATTGTGGTTAGTCATCGCAGTAGTATTGATGTCTTTATTCCAAGGGTTCGGAAAAGACGATGCAAAACGGTCTCAAATAGACTACACGACTTTCGTAAAGGAAATTAATCAGGGACAAATTCAGCAAGTTCAAATTAATGGGGAAGTAGTCAAAGGGATGAGAAATAATCAAACTCCTTTTGTTACTTATATTCCATCGCCGGATCTGGATCTCTTGAATGATTTAATTAAACATAATGTACTGGTTGAAGGTACGCCTCCGGAAGAAACAAGCTTTTTAACCTCTATTTTTGTTTCCTGGTTCCCGATGTTGTTATTAATCGGCGTCTGGGTTTTCTTCATGCGAAATATGCAAGGTGGCGGTAAAGGCGGTGCAATGTCCTTTGGTAAAAGTAAAGCCAAGTTAATGGGTGAAGACCAGATCAAAACAACATTCGCCGATGTAGCTGGTTGTGATGAAGCAAAAGAAGATGTCAAAGAATTAGTTGATTACTTAAAAGATTCAACGAAATTTCAAAAATTAGGCGGCCGCATTCCGACTGGTGTATTACTTGTCGGACCTCCCGGTACAGGTAAAACACTGCTTGCAAAAGCCATTGCAGGTGAAGCTAAAGTGCCTTTTTTCTCAATTTCCGGTTCCGATTTTGTTGAAATGTTTGTCGGTGTTGGGGCTTCCCGTGTACGTGATATGTTTGAGCAGGCTAAAAAATCATCTCCTTGTATCATTTTTATTGATGAGATTGATGCCGTAGGTCGCCAACGTGGTGCAGGTGTGGGCGGCGGTAATGATGAGCGCGAGCAGACCTTAAACCAAATGTTAGTTGAAATGGATGGGTTTGAAGGTAATGAAGGGATTATTGTTGTTGCAGCAACCAACAGACCCGATGTACTTGATCCTGCGTTATTAAGACCTGGCCGTTTCGATCGGCAAGTGGTTGTTTCTTTACCGGATGTGCGTGGCAGAGAACAGATTTTAAATGTTCATATGCGTAAAGTTCCTCTGGCTGATGATGTTAAAGCAAGCGTTTTAGCGCGCGGTACACCGGGGTTTTCTGGTGCGGACCTGGCAAATTTAGTGAATGAAGCGGCACTGTTTGCGGCGCGCAGTAATAAGCGCACCGTCAATGCAGAAGATTTCGAACAAGCCCGCGATAAAATATTAATGGGCGCAGAACGCCGCAGCTTAGTGATGACAGAAAAAGACAAAGAATCAACTGCTTATCATGAAGCGGGTCATGCAATTGTGGCTAAATTAGTACCACAGCATCATCCTATTCATAAAGTGACTATCATCCCCCGCGGACGCTCATTAGGGGTAACTCAGTTTTTACCTGAGGGTGATCAGATCAGTCAAAATCGTACTGAGCTTGAAAGTAGTATTTCTGTTGCTTATGGTGGCCGTATCGCTGAAGAGCTTATTTACGGTCTTGATAAAGTGTCAACTGGTGCATCACAAGATATAAAACAAGCTTCTGCGATTGCCCGTGCTATGGTCACTGAATGGGGTTTCTCAGAGAAATTGGGCCCTATATTATTAGCGGTAGATTCAAATACGTTACGATCTAATCTTCTTTCTTCTGAAACAGGAAGAATTATCGATGATGAAGTGAAGTTCTTTATTGAAAAAAATTACCAGCGGGCAGAAAAAATATTAACTGACAATATTGACATATTACATGCAATGAAAGATGCCTTAATGAAATATGAAACCATTGATACCGCTCAGGTTGATGATTTAATGGCACGCGTTGAAGTTCGCCCGCCGTCGGATTGGACTGAAGAAGCTGAGATTGTGGCAGAAAAAGCGATTGCTGAGGAAGATTCTGTTAAAGCAACGGCTGAGGTTGATCTCAGTAAAGAAGATAAACCGTCTGAGGTCGATCTTAGTAAAAATGATACAAGCGACGAAATCGTTGAAAAAACGCCAGAGGACGAAAAAGATAAATAATAATCAAAGCTGATTTTTTTATAAATCGCCAATAAAAAACCTAAGCTTGCTTAGGTTTTTTTATTAGTCTAAGGGGGCATTATGCAGTTAATAAGCGGCACTAAAATTCTCGATTTGAGAGAGCCTAAAGTCATGGGGATTTTAAATGTAACCCCGGATTCTTTTTCCGATGGTGGTTGTTTTTCGAATATCGATAATGCCCTTAAGCAAGCTCAAAAAATGCTTGAGCAAGGTGCAAGCATTTTGGACATAGGTGGTGAGTCGACTCGCCCGGGGGCAATCGAGGTTAGTGAACAGCAGGAATTGGATCGCGTTATACCGGTCATTGAAAAAATAAATCAAGAGCTTGATTGCTGGATCTCTATCGATACAAGCAAAGCTAAGGTGATGCAGGCAGCCGTTAATGCCGGTGCAGATCTGATTAATGATATTCGGGCACTGCGCGAAGATAACGCACTGGAGGTTGCCGTGAAAGCGAATGTGCCCGTTTGTCTGATGCATATGCAGGGTCAGCCAAGAAGCATGCAAAGTGCCCCGGAATATGGCAATGTGATTGAAGAGGTTAAAGCTTTTTTGTTACAACGCGCTGAAATTTGTATTAGTGCCGGTATCAAGAAAGAAAATATTATTTTAGATTTAGGCTTTGGTTTTGGTAAGCAACTCGAAGATAATTATGCGTTATTAGCTGCAACCGAGCAATTTGTTAAGTTAAATTATCCTGTTTTGACCGGTCTTTCCAGAAAATCAATGTTTGGGCAACTGCTGAATCGTGATGTAAATCACCGTCTAGCGGGCAGTCTTGCCGGGGCTTTAGTTGCTTTGCAGCAAGGGTCGCAAATTATTCGTGTTCATGATGTTGCAGAAACCGTCGATGTTATTAAGGTATTACAAGCATTAAACTCTTTTGAAAAATAAACTTGCTAAGAAGATGAGATAATCATGAAAAAAAAATATTTTGGTACCGATGGCATTCGCGGCAAAGTAGGGGCTTCTTTAATTACGCCTGAATTTGCTTTAAAACTCGGTTGGGCTGCAGGGCGCGTTCTTGCTAAATCGGGTTCAAAAAAAGTGTTAATCGGTAAAGATCCGCGTATTTCAGGATATATGTTAGAAGCCGCTTTGCAGGCGGGGCTTACCGCGGCAGGTTTACGCCCGGTATTGATGGGGCCTATGCCAACACCCGCCGTTGCATATTTAACCCATACTTTTCGTGCCACCGCAGGCATAGTGATCAGTGCCTCGCACAATCCCTTTTATGATAATGGTATTAAATTCTTTTCCGATCAAGGTACTAAATTGTCCGAAGAGATTGAACTGGAAATAGAAGCGGAAATTGATAAAGAATTAAAATGTGTTGAATCAAGTGAGTTGGGTAAAGCATACCGAATTGAAGATGCTGCGGGTCGATACATTGAGTTTTGTAAGAGTACATTTCCTTCAAAGTACGACTTAAATGGTTTAAAAATCGTGGTCGACTGTGCTAATGGTGCCACTTACCATATTGCACCTCTGGTTATTAGTGAACTGGGTGCTGAGGTGATAGCGATGGGCGTTGAACCGAATGGCCTGAATATTAATTTAAACTGCGGTGCAACGAGCATGCAGGCCATTTCGGAACGGGTTGTCAAAGAAAAAGCGGACTTTGGTATTGCCTTTGATGGTGATGGTGACCGGGTAATGATGGTTGACCATACTGGGTATGTTTTGGATGGTGATGAGCTGTTGTATATCATTGCGCGTGATAAATTACGCTCTGGTACTTTAAAGGGCGGGGCTGTTGGGACTAAAATGTCTAACTTAGGGCTGGAGCAGGCACTAAAAACATTAGGTATTCCCTTTGAGCGTTCTGATGTGGGAGACCGCCATGTAATGGAACTCATGATTAAGAATAATTGGTGTATTGGCGCTGAAAATTCAGGCCATGTAATATGTGCCGATCATCTGCCGACGGGTGATGGTATTGTGTCTGGATTGCAAGTAATCAGTGCGATGCAGAGTAGTCGTATGAAGTTATATGATTTACGCCAGGGGATAAAAAAATATCCGCAGATTTTACTCAGTTTACGTTTTGATAATAATATAGATCCATTGCAGGATAATGATGTACTGGCTGAAGCAAAACGTATTGAAACATTACTCGGTGATAAAGGGCGCGTTTTACTGCGTAAATCGGGAACTGAACCGGTATTTCGTGTCATGGTTGAAGCGGATGAAAGTGACAAAGTTGTGCGCAGTTATGCGAAATCAATTGCCGATAAAGTCAAGGTTTAGTAAAAAAACAGATGCGGAAATTGTCTTGTTTTGCCTGAATTTTAAGCGGTCAAACCTTGGCCCGTTTAAAATCAGAAAATAGTCTCGTTATTCTCTTGTGATTAGTGATACTTTTCGGTAGTATTCGACCGCTTCTGCGAACGAGCTCAATGATGTTTTTATAGTAAAATTAGGTATGTTTTTATGTATGAGATACTGTTAGTTGTTTATTTAATTGTTGCGATAATCTTAATTGGATTTGTATTGATTCAACAAGGTAAAGGCGCGGGAATGGGAGCTTCATTTGGCTCTGGCGCTTCAAATACAGTATTTGGCGCAAGTGGTGCGGGTAATTTTATGACTCGTACAACAGCGATACTGGCTGTCGTGTTTTTTGGTTTAAGTTTGGTGTTAGGTAACCTTTCAACCAACAAAGTGACTGCCGACCAAAAATTCTCAAATATTGAAGTTGAAGAAGTTATTGATATTCCTGTTGAAAAAGATACATCGGGCGATATACCAGAATAAAAAATAAGCGGATATGGTGGAATTGGTAGACACGTAGCCTTGAGGGGGCTATGACTTAGGTCGTGAGAGTTCAAGTCTCTCTATCCGCACCAATTATATATAACCAAACTACTTGAATATGAATATTTAAGCAGTTTGAGTAATAGTGTAAAGTGATTGCTTATAAATAAGGGTTTCGTTATAATGACGCACCTAAATACTGGCATGAGAGAATTAAATTACCCATGCTAGGTAGAAGATAGGCAATATTTTAGGTGACCCCTAAAATAGCTTTACATTCGATATTGTATTTCTAATATCAATATCTTGTTCAATTTATTGAACAAAATGAATGAAGCTCCAATTTATTGGGGCTTTTTTGTTATTTACGAAGTTGAAATATAATTTCTTCTATCGTGAAGTGACAACTTATGTTTATTTTTAATAAACATAAGTTGTTAATTAATTAGGGCTGTATGCCCTTTTTTTGTTTCTGAAAGGGGATAAGTTTGGCAAGTTTAGAAGAACGTATAACTGAAATGTTAGCTCCAAGTGTTGAAGATCTTGGTTACGAATTAGTGGGTATTGAATATATTCGTGCGGGTAAACATTCAACCCTGCGTGTTTATATCGATCAAGAGCAAGGCATTTTGGTTGACGACTGTGCTGCGGTAAGTCGGCAGGTTAGCGCAATTATGGATGTAGAAGATCCAATTACTAATGAATATACGCTTGAAGTTTCATCTCCAGGTATGAATCGTCCGCTCTTTAAAGCAGAACATTATCAGATTTTTGCTGGAGAAGAGGAGAGAAGAGAAGAGAAGAGAAGAGAAGAGAAGAGAAGAGAAGAGAAGAGAAGAGAAGAGAAGAA
>DATBNI010000125.1:0-1821 GCA_036554425.1 Psychromonas sp. | reverse complement strand
TTTATCATGGCAGCAGGACAAGGCTTACTAGGCAGAGACGTAACAATGACAGTTGGCGGTCAAACGCTGGTCGGTGTTATTACTAAAGATTATTCGATTGCTAATACTGCAATTGATGTGACCGATGATCAATCATCCGGTAACAGAGAATTATTAGCAACAGGCGGATTGAAAACATTTGATGTTTCAGTTTCTGGTCCTGTTAAAAACTACGCTTTACTCGCTACAATTTTGGCAACAACTCAGATGGTTGCAGTGGTTGTTAATTTGGGCGATGGAGCAACAACCGAGTCGACTATAACAGTTGATTGCTTACTTACTGAATATGGTTTCAGTGGTGATGCAAACGAGCGTATGGAGTATACCGGCTCACTACAATCATCCGGCGCAATTGTATTTTCCGCTGGAACATAAACAAAAAGGCGATGCTTAAATGGCAAGGGTACGAACTACATTAGAAATTAAATATAACGGCCAGGTGCGTGATCTTATGGTCACGTTCGACTTGATTGATAAAATTCGCGGGGTCATTCCTTGGGAACAACTCGCAGTTGAATTTGACAAAGAAGATCCTGTTCCAAATTTTAGTATGATGGCAAAATTTGTTTATCATAATTTAAAGGCGGCAGGGTTTAGAGTCAACGAAGATGATCTATCAGATATTTATGACGAAATATTGGTAGGTGATGATCGCGAGTCTTATATTCAATTAGTAGGCAAGTTATTGGCGGCTTACATGCCACAAGGCAATAAAAAAAAGCCAGTAGCAACAACGAAAAAAGCCCCGACCAAAAAAGCATCATAGACGATGGTTTTGTAACTTCATTTTATGAAGTTCTAGTCATTGACCTAAAGGCAGTGAGTCCGGCAGATTTTTGGGGTTTAACTCCTAATGAAGCCGGGCTAATTGTTGAACGCCATATTGAGACGCAAGCAAAAAGCCCGATTAAAGATCCGTCTAGATCATTGAGTAATGAGCAGTACGACAGATTAGAAGATCGCAGAGCAAGTCTCAGAGCTAAAGGTTTAAACGTATTATGAGCGCACCAACGATCCGCACCAAAGTAACTGCAGACACAGTTGAATTCGATAAAGGCATGGCCGCAGTTATTGATCAACTAAGGAATGCAGGGGCTAGAATGAAATCATTCGGCCAACAAACAAAAACATCCGGCGCGGCTTCACTTAAAAAATTCTCTTCAAGTGTTAAAGATGCTGTAAACGAGTTGAAGCCCTTGGGCGCTCAAATAGCCAGTGTAACCAAAGGTATTGCTAAATGGGGCGCGGCAAGTGTTGCAGCAGCAGGGGTTGCAGGCGCGGCGATTGTTGGAACCTCACTTAGTTCAATTAAAGAGCTTAAAAACTTGTCAAGAATGTCAGGAGTTAGTGCAGCATCAATGCAGCGCAGCGCATTTGCAGCAAATACTGTTGGCGTAGGCATGGAAGAGTACGCGCAAGCATTAAAAGATGTTAATGATCGAATGACTGATTTTACCGACAATAATGCAGGCCCAATGGTTGATTTTTTCAATAATGTTGCCTCAAAAGTTGGCATTACTGCAGCAGCATTTGAAGGGCTTAATTCAGAACAAGCGCTGGCTCTTTATGTGAAAACATTGGAAGATGCAAACGTAAGCCAAAAAGATATGACTTTTTATATGGAGGCAATAGCAGGCGATGCCACCAAGCTGATCCCATTATTTGCTAACAACGCAAAGGAAATGAAAGCCCTGAAAAAAGAGGCGAAAGAATTAGGGATCGGACTATCTGAAATTGATGTGAAGCAAGCGATGAAAGCACAAAGCCAACTTGCCAAAATTG
>DATBNI010000117.1:0-3242 GCA_036554425.1 Psychromonas sp. | reverse complement strand
CAGTATCGCTACAGAGCAACGGCAACAAACACAGGAGCAGCTACAGTAGATGTGGATGGGCTGGGTATAATTACACTAAAAACAGTAACGGGTGTTGATCTTCCGCCAGGATATCAAAGAACTGACGTGGACACCGTTATTACTTTTGATGGAACTTATTATATCGCAGATAGAGATGTAGAAATAGGCTCGAATGTTGATGGTATATTTACTCGATATGCAGACGGAAGGATGAATGTATCTTATTCAGAACTTTCCGTTGTTTATGGATCAGCTGGTCCAGCTGTCGGTGGCTTGTTTTTATCTCCTCTGAAAACATTTATTTATCCAGCGCAGTTTCTAGATGTTCATGAGGGCGGCATTGTGGGGTATGTAAAAGCAACAGCAGTTTGGCCTGGATGTAATTTGCAGGCAACTTCTTGGGATACGTGGGTTTTTAGAGCTGAATCATTCACAAGCGCTTCTGTAGGTGAGGTGTTATTAAATGCATCTGGAACCTGGTATTAATAAGGAATTAACTATGATAATTAACTTGAAGTCCATAAGCCATAACAAAGACACTAATATAAATGTTAACGGCTTAATTATAACCATTGACGAAAATCATTATGATTTATCTAAAATCCCAAAAGGTGGCCAGGCAGAAGCCCCACCGGATTCTCCATTCAAGGGAGTAATTACCCGTGATGAAGTGACAATTAAATACTTCTATGACTCGTCCACAGCAGAGCTTAATCAGTCAACTGACAGAGCTGATTACACTTTTGATGTTGTTAGTGGTGAAGTGCCAGACCCAATTAAAAGGAGATCATAATATGAGTTTATTTTTTAATAAAAGCGCGCCAATTTTTGATGTAAACGGGAAAGATGAAGATGGCTGGACTAAGCAAGATCACAGTGATTTAATTCAATATGGTCAAAGAAACCCGTCGGAGGAATTAATTGACAAAGTTAATTCTGAAAAAGATAAAGGCGAGTCAACAGGGAGATGGTATTAATGTTTATAAATATCAAAACAGCAGAAGAAGTTGCATCCGAGAAGTCTGCGAATGAAAGCAAAGCGCTTGAGTCATTATATAAATCCGCTTTGGATGCGCACCTAAACTCAAAAGCAGACGAGCGCGGATATGACAGCATCCACACTGCCGCATTGAGAGCTGCTGTATCAATGAGTCCGTTTCATGCAGAGGGAGTTGCATATGCTATATGGATGGATGATTGTTATCAATTTGGTTATCAAGTTTTAGCTGATGTGAAAAGTGGCGCGATTCCATTGCCAACTGTTGAGGAATTTATTGCATCTTTGCCGATTTTAGAGCTGCCATAATAATCAAAGCGGTCATTTAAAAGTGACCGCTTTTTACTCAATTACAATTAAATTGCTTTAATTCCCATTTAATATATTCAAATCCTTTTTTAACTTTATGCTTAATCTGCACTCCCTTAACTATCCTGCTATCATTGAAGGCGTATTTTTTCTGCAAGCAATCTTGAAAAGGCTTTACTGGGTTGTCTATATCCGATCCTGCACTGCTAAATCCCCATTCAAGATGCAATTCTAAATCACCTTCCGGCACTATAAAATTATTCGGCAGCAACATTAAAATATCTCGCTCATAGCCCTTATATTTATCTGTTTTAAACCTTCTGCCCTTCCATGCTTCGTTGACTGATAGAGGCTTAATATCAAGAAATAACATCAAATAGCCGCCTTCATTCGAACTGTTGTTCCTGGAGTTCCCTTCATGCTTGAGCCAAGCCAAGGCATTTCTTTCACACCATCAACAACTTTTCTTTTGTGATATTCGATCGGCGCATCAGCTAAAACAAACATTAAATCAACCTGCTCTTTTGATAAACGGTACTGAGGCGGGTTAGTTGGTAACACTGTAATTCCTGCAATCTCGCGCAATTTCTTAATTTGACGACTAACTACACCGGCTTTTGTATTGCAATTTCTGGAGTTAATTACCGCTGTAAGTTCTTTGACTGTGAAGTCTTGGTCTATAGTTACGCATTGAGCCATTAATTTTAGACTGAATCTTTTTTGCTTGGTCATTTTAAATGTCCTTTTAATCGTTAATTGAAAATTTTGCAAGTATTCTATTTTTATCTTCTTTTGCCAGCCTGCACGCAAGTTCAAACGTTTCTTGAGAACATGCCTGCATAAGCCTATCAATTACTAATAGACTATAATTAACTCTCTTGTTTATTTTTGTTCCAAGACCTACTAATCCTTTTCTTGCCTCATTCCTTTCATGGATTAAACCTTTTTTCTTCTTTTTATCTGACTCATTTAATGCCAATATAGTAAGTCTTTCAATCTCTTTTTTTAAATGTTCTCTTTTCTCAAGCCATGAAAAAACAAGCTCATTCTCAACTTGTGATGGGGTGTTAACATCTGCAAACCCTCTTGCTAAGTCTGATTTTTTCCCTATTATTGATCTCATTTTACATCCTTATTTAAATAGTTTATGTATTCGTTTATTTTTCGCACAACATGAACCGGCACGCTGTTAATATTTTTGCGATAACCTTTGATTGTATTCTCAAAGCAATCTAGCAACTCAGACAGCTCGCGGTTATTTAGCTGAGTTTGTGCTTGTAGCTTTATAAATCTGTTATTAATCACTGGAATACCTCACAACTTTCAGAGCATGAATTTGTATCAATCATTTTACCACCACGAATACGCGCTTTGATTTCTTTTCCTGTCGAGCCATCGAATGTTGCTATTAACTGCTCTAGTGATTGCTTTCCGCGATACATTTTAGACCAATGCCCCGTATTGTCATCATGGCGAACAGAGTCAGAGTAAAGCATGCTTATCCAGTGTGCATACAAAGCAGGCTCATCACGTTGAGCTGCAGCTAGTTTTAAGTTTGATTTCTTAGGGCAGAAAACGCAATTACCAAGCCATTCTTCAATTTCCAAATCAAAAGGCTGATTTTCCCACCAACTTAATATGTCGTATTTGTCGCGTTCATCTATCTCAGCTAGATATCTAACATTATCTTCATCACGTTTTTTTAGCAAATGGCTATTCAGCTTTTTAAATATTTCATCCTCAACCCCTTCTCCACCTACAAAGTGCCTAGCATGTAATAATTGCGATCCGTTCCATGAAAAAGTTCTAAACATGTTGAATATTGCTTCATCATCAAGACCAAGTTGTTTTTTAATTGACCTATAATTCTTATCTCCAACTAATCTAGCTGGCTCATCTGCCCTAATTCCTAGCA
>DATBNI010000114.1:0-4228 GCA_036554425.1 Psychromonas sp. | reverse complement strand
ATCCCATTCAGTTGTTCTGCTAGGGCAGTCTAGTCACTATCATACCCAGGCGTCATATATAATTTTGCATAAAAAGGCTGGCTGTTCCCATTTTCACCCGCAGATCAAGATACAATCTTCGAAATAGGCGACGAGGTTGTGATTCTGACCGATGGCAATAAAAACATACGGGCGCTGCAGGAACGTTGGCAGCCGCAGGAAGAACCGGTGGATCTGCCCTTAAATAAAAAATAGTTGGTTGAGAAATAAGAGTTGATCCGCCTATGTGGATACCAGGGGGATGTTTTGGTCTTTATATGGAGTTTAACAGGAATGAAACCAAGCTGGCGGAGCCTTTCATTGTGCTAGTATGGATTTAGTCATTGTCACACTCTGCAAATATAAACTAAGAATATTTAGGATGAGGCTGTTATTTATAAAAAGGCTTGATTGATAAACAGGGTAAGGTTTTTTTTATTGGGTGGTGAAAACTTATTTTCACCACTTATTTTTAAGCAAAGAATGCTTGGTTTTTATATTCAGTTTTTATACTTTTTTTTTATTTTTGGTCTTTATTCCTTTTATTTCTTGCCATTACGTTTTATGAAATGGTACTTCATATAACCGGCAAAAATAGCGTTCAATACTATCATGATAGTAAAAGTGACCACGACTGATTCATTCATTAACACAGAAAAATAATTCATTTTAACCTCCTGCTTTACATATAAAGTAGATGACGGCAGTCACCCAATTAAGTCCTTGTTGTATTAAGTCAAGTCCTTATTCGCTTAAAGTAGTTGAAAAAATAATTAAGAATTTGATCTAACACAAAGTTGTTATAGAAAGGAAAAAAAAATACCTGCTAAGTGGTGTGGATCACTATTAATCAAGGCTGAGAATCTGCACAAATCAGTATAGAGGCTGGTGGTAAATAAAAAGGTGAACAGACTTGATGATTTTTAATATTAAAAATGAATAAGCCTGGCTTTATAGAGAGAATTAATGGACCCTTTTTTTACAATCTCGTCAGGATCCAATCAGTAAAACTTAATTAAATAACCGGTAGCTAAAGTGCAGAGGGACAGAATATTGCATCAACTTCCTAAACTCTTCCTGGGAAAGTTGTATTAAAGAAATATGGTCACCCGCTTCCAAATATAAATTATCCTGGCGCATTAAAAACTCATCATAGACTCTATCAATGTCATAAGCCTGCGCAAGAGGCGGGACAGCACCATGTTTACAATCTTCAAAAAGTTCGTAAATGTGAGATTCTTTCATAAGGCGAAACTGGCGATTAAAATGTGTATTTAATGCATGTAAACTGATTTTGTGACTCGCTGGCAAAATTGCCATCAATTTACCACCCTGAAGATCTTCAAGCATGATCGCTTTGACAAGTTGTGATGTTTTAATATGGGCTTGAATGGCTGAGCTAAGGGAATTCTTACTGGGTTTGTGCTGCAATAATTGGTATTTGATATGATTTTTATCCAGGTATTCACCCACTTTGTTTGCAATGCCCATAAGAAGATCTCCCTCAATGAAAATGATATTAAAAGTATAGCTCAAAGAGAACTACTGGCGTAATAAGTTGGTTTTTTCAAGATGAGCTATTAACCAATAAAGTAGCTAATAATAAATAATTTACTTACCATGAGGGTTATGCACTCTGACCTTGTAGTTGCCATAGGTTAAATTTTTTTAATACCGGTTATAAATATCAAGCGGTGTGACTTTATGACTATAAATTAATCACTCAGGATATCCTTAATGCGTTTAACCCTTTTCCGTAAGTTATTTATCTCCTTGTTACTGATTAGCACTATCATGATGGCTGGCATGGCGCTGCTGATTAACAATAGTTTTCAAGCTGGATTACAGAATTACCTTAACCAACGCGAAATAGAAAAAATGCAGGTTATTGCTGAACAAGTCAGCCAATATTACTCCCATGAAAATGGCTGGCAGGTGATTCAGGAACAGCCCGATTTATGGACAGATCTTTTAAGACAAGTCGGAGAACATTCACCGAGAGGAAGGGTTAATTCGCATCGGCCAGAAGAGCGGTTTTTAATAAACCCGCGTGTTTTTCTGTTAAATATACAGGGAGAAGCGGTTCTGCATCGAGCCAGAAAAATTCAGCAGCGCAATGAAAGCGGGGCGTTTATTAAAGTGCCCATTATATTCGATGAGCAAACTATTGGCTGGATTGCGGTTATACAAAAAGAGATGATCACGGGAAAATTAACCAAAAGTTTCTTTAAACAGCAATTAAATAATTTTTACTGGATTGCCGCTTGGGCAGCGCTATTTTCTTTTGTTGTTGCGGCTTTATTGGTACGGCACTTTCTTCAGCCTTTAAAAAATCTCGGTCTTAGTGTACAGGCATTACAAAGCGGCGATTTTAACTATCAAATCCAGGTGAAGGGGCAGGATGAGTTAGCCGAGTTATCAAAAACCTTTAATAATTTAACCAATACGCTCAAGCTGCAAAAACACTCAAGAGAGCAATGGATTGCGGATATCTCCCATGAATTACGCACGCCGATTGCCGTTTTAGTCAGTGAAATTGAGGCGATCGAGGATGGTATTCGCAAACCTGAGCCTAAATACATTAAATCATTACACGAGCAGGTCATGAACCTCAGCCGCCTGGTTGATGATCTTTACCAATTATCACTTTCAGATGCGGGCGTGCTGACTAAAAACGCAGAGCAGGTAAATTTAACCCGGTTGTTAGATAATATTGCGAATCAGAATGAATTACGCTTAGCGGAAAAGAATATCCACCTGCAGCGTAATTATGATCCAAGCCAGGCAACTCTGTTGCAGGCTGATCCTGACGCATTATCGCAGCTTATTTTTAATCTTTTTGAAAATAGTTATCGGTATACCGACCCCGATGGGAAGCTTAAGCTTACTTTATCGCAGAGTCTGGGTACGGTTGAATTGATTATAGAAGATAGTACTCCGGCCGTGCCCGATGATGCTCTGCCGAAACTGTTCGAGCGTTTATTTCGTGTTGATAAATCGCGCAGTAGAGCCAATGGAGGCTCTGGTTTAGGTTTATCTATTTGCCAAAATATTGTCAAAGCACAGGGCGGGGTGATTGCTGCTAATCACTCGCCTTTAGGTGGCCTGCAAATAAAAATCACACTCCCAGTCAAGGAAATTTAAGAGATGAATTATCAAGATAAAAGGATTCTGATTGTTGAAGACGAACCGGCTCTTGCCAGGGTTTTATGCGAGTACTTTATACAATCCGGGTTTCAAACGCATATTATTGATAACGGAATGGAAGTTGTTGATTGGGTTAAAAACCATCAGCCCGACTTGCTGATTCTTGATTTAATGTTGCCCCAGCGTAACGGCCTTGATATCTACCGGGAGTTACGGACTTTCAGTCAGGTACCAGTGGTGATGGCCACGGCAAGAGTTGACGAAATCGATCGTCTGTTAGGGTTGGAATTGGGGGCAGACGATTATATCTGTAAACCCTACAGTCCCAGAGAGGTAGTGATCCGAGTTAAAAATATTTTACGTCGCGCCAAGGAGGGCAATAATACAGCGCAGGGATATGCCGGATTGCAGATTGATGAACAAAAAATGCAGGCATCCCTTAATCATCAGGCGATTATGTTGACTCCGGCAGAGTTTCGCTTATTGTCAGTTTTTAATAAACATCCGGAGCAAGTTTTTAGTCGGGAACAATTAATGACCCAAATATACTCAGATAGTCGCATCGTAACTGACCGGACGATTGACAGTCATATCAAAAATTTACGTAAAAAAATGCAGGACGTTGCTCCGGAAAGTGAATGTATCAAATCCATTTACGGCATTGGTTATAAATTAACACTATAAAATCCTTTTTTTCTCCATATTTCCTGCACAGTTGCTCTCTATAGTTTATTCATAAAGAAAATTATTACGGCCCAAGGGTGATGACTTTCTGAATATCAGACTTAGTTTAACAACAAAGATAAGAGAGGTAATATCATGAAAAAATTACTGTTGATCACTGGTGCGTTATTAATGCATTCGAGCTTCGCTGCGCAGCAAAATCAGATAGTCAATAAACATCGCATCACATTTTCCCAACTGGATACAAATGCCGATGGCTTTTTATCAAAAGATGAGGTGCGCGGACCTTTATTGGCAAACTTCGATAAACTCGATAGCGAGGGTAATGGAACCCTTTCACAAGATGAGTTTAATGATGCGGTTAATCTGGGCAGACAAG
>DATBNI010000321.1:0-4084 GCA_036554425.1 Psychromonas sp. | reverse complement strand
GTACAAGTAAAGGAGGGATGCCACTGCTGGCTATCATTTCAGCAATGATAGGGCCGGTACCCGATGCTTTTAATACTGCCCCCATTGCACCGCCGCAGCCTGTGACAACAAGAATTAAGCCAGTAGTCGAAAGGGCATCATCCATTGAGCCAATGATATCTTTACGGTCAATTTGTCTGGTCAGACCATATAGCGCGATTAAAACACCTAAACCAACGGCAACGACCGGGTTACCAAATAATTCTAGAAGGGTATGAAAAAATGTATCTCCCTTGCCAACAAGGGTGCCCAAAAGGATTAAAACAATAGGAATAAGGATAGGGCCAAAGGATAAGAAATTACTTGGTAACTTACGCTCGTCAGTGGTGTTAACCGTTTCCAGGTTTGCCCAATCGGCTTGATTGGTGATCCAGCGGTCACCATCGGGTACGCGGTAGTACTCCTGGCCAACTTTACGGATATAGAACATGGACAATAGCATCATAGGAATTGATACCGCTAACCCCCACAGCATGTAGACGCCTAAATCAACGCCAAGAATACCGGCGACAGCAACCGGCCCGGGTGTTGGTGGCACCATGGCATGTGTTATTAATAGGCCGAGCGCTAATGTTACCCCTAAACCCACGGAGGATTTACCCGTGTTGCGGGAAATAGCGCGCACCAGTGAATGCAGTATGATATAGGCTGAATCACAAAAAACCGGTATAGCAACAACGACACCGGTAAAACCTAATGCCAAATCTTCACGGCCTTTACCGCAAAGTTTTACAAAAGTTTTTGCCATGCGTATAGCGGCACCGGAACGCTCGAAACAAGCGCCCATAATAACGCCAAAAGCGATGATTAAACCGATCCCACCGAGTACCCCGCCAAATCCGGCTTTAATTGCGTTGATCAGCTCAGTTGGTGCCATTCCTGCCGATAATCCCATAATCAAACAGGCAATTACCATCGCCAGTGTGACCGGAATGCGCGTTTTTATAATCATTAACATCATTGCTATAATACCGACAATGATTCCAATTATTGCTCCATCCATGATTTTTTCCTTTTTTCAGTTTGCTAGTTAAGTTGTTTTTTTGGTCTATATTTAATTTTTTACAGATAGGGTTTAACCCAGCCTAATCCTTCAATGGTTGAGCGGCGCGGGTTATATTCACACCCTACCCAGCCGCTATAACCGGATTCATCCAAGACATTAAAGAGATGCGGATAATTGAGTTCCCCTTCATCTGGTTCATGGCGCTGCGGCACTGACGCTATCTGTATATGTCCGGTGTAGTCAGCAAGCTCGCGAATCAATATGCTTAAATCCCCATCCATAATTTGAGCGTGATAAAGGTCTAACTGTAATTTCACATTGGCACGCTTAACTTGTTTTATTAACTCGACAGCATCACGCTGATGGGCGACAAAATATCCCGGGACATCGCGGCTATTAAGGGGTTCAATCAACAGAGTAATATCATGTTTAGCAAAGGCATCCGCCGCATAACGAATATTGTCAATAAAGGTGGCAAGATGTTCCTGATAAGTAAATCGTGAATCCACTATGCCCGACATGGCATGCACTTTTTTACAATTAAGTGCTAAAGCATAATGCAAGGCGGTAGCAACACTCTCTTTGAATTCCTGCTCCCGGCCGGGAATAGCCGCAAACCCTCGCTCACCTGCATCCCAGTCACCGGGAGGCAGGTTAAACAGCGCCTGCTCTAAGCTGTTGTGTTCGAGTTGCAGTGCCAATTCCTGTGCATCAAATGCATAGGGGAAAAGAAATTCCACCGCTTTAAAACCCGCTCTGTGCGCTTCGGCAAAACGTTCGATAAAGGTGACTTCGGTAAATAACAGGGTTAAATTTGCTGCAAACTTGGCCATTATTTTCCTCTCCCTTTGAGATCTTCTATTTCCGGTTCCGTTAAGTAACGAATTGCTTTGCCTCCCAGCATTAGCGCTAACTTTGCGGTTTCCTCTAACTCTTCGGCATTATCGACCGCATCAGTAAAGTCACTGCCGGTAATAACCGGACCATGATTGGCAAGTAAAAATGCCCGAGATTTTTTGGCCAGTTTGCCTAATTCTTCTGCGATACGCGGATCACCGGGGCGTAAATAAGGCACAACGGGTAATTTGCCAATTCTCATCACGTAATAAGGCGTAAATGCAGAAATGGCATTGTCCGGATCCAGACCTTCTAAGCATGATAAGGCTGTTAGATAGGTGGAATGCAGATGCACTATGGCATTGCATTCAGGTTTGTTTTTATAAATCGCCAAATGAAATGCCACTTCTTTGGAAGGACGATCCCCGGATAAATGCCTGCCGTCAAGATCAACAATCGAAAGACGTTGTGGATCCAGGCGGCCAAAGGATGAGCCCGTTGGTGTCGCTAAGAAAGTCCCGTCAGGCAGTTTCAGTGATAAATTTCCTGCGCCGCCCGTTGCATAACCACGTTCAAACATCGACCGGGCAAGTGTTGTCATTTGCACTCTAAGCTGCTGTTCTGTCATTAAAGTATCCGAATGATGAGGGGGTGAAATATCACTCACAACTTGTCTGTTAATTTGTTCAGTCATTATAAAATTCCTGTGCGCTAGTAAAGAAATGCTGGTCACCAAAGTTGCCAGATTTTAAAGCCAATGAAAGGTTACCCGTCACGGATTTTACCCAGGGAACACCGGGTGCTATTTGCGGGCCAATATGAAAAGCATCAACAGCTAAACTTTGTGTTACCACTCCGGATGTTTCTCCACCGGCAATAATGAAGTTTTTAACACCGTACTCTTTTAACTGAAACGCAAGGCGGCTGAAGAACTGTTCAACGCATTGACTCGAAGCTTCTGCACCGAATAAAGACTGGATCTCTTTTAGAGTATCGGTTGATGCCGTTGCGTAGACTATGGGGGCAAGGGAGGCATCTAAATGAGCAACAACCCAGTCAAACACCTGTTCAAGATAACCACCATTTTCCAGGCAGGCTTTAATATCCAATGCAAAATGCGGCGCTTGGGTGATGTAATTTGCGACCTGCTGATTGGTCATGACTGAGCATGAGCCGGACAAGATAACCGTTTTTTCTGCCGCAGGATGACCCGCTTGTTTTGCCGAAGATTGATCCGATAAATGCTCACGCCAGTTTTTTGCGATCCCGGCGGCAAGTCCGGATCCTCCTGTGATGAGTTTTAATTGACTGACGGCTTTGCCTAAAATATCTAAATGTGAAGCATTGAATGCATCAACCACAGCATAACGATTACCGCTTTTCTCCAACGCAGAGAAATGTTCGATCACTTTTTCGGGGCCCTGTTCAATGGTCTGGTAATTAACCAGGCCGGTTTTACCCGCTGACTGATTATCCATTAAACGCATCAAAGAGGAGTCGTTCATCGGCGTGACCGGATGGTTTTTCATACCTGAATCACTTAACAGTTCGCCGAGAACAAAAAGGTGACCATTAAAAACGGTACGTCCGTTTACCGGCAGGGCGGGGCAAATAATGGTAAATTTTTCATCCAATGCGTCAAGCAGTGCATCGGTTACCGGACCGATATTGCCTTTTTCTGTACTGTCAAAAGTAGAGCAGTATTTGAAATAATATTGCCGGCAGCCGCGTTGTTTTAACCATGCTAATGCCGCTAACGATGAACTTATCGCTTCATCTGCCGGGCAAGAGCGGGATTTAAGACTGATCACCACAGCATCGGCGTCTATTTGAATGTCTGTAGCAGGTACGCCGTTAAGCTGAATAGTGCGCATGCCGTTTTCGACTAAAAAACCGGCAATATCGGTCGCACCCGTAAAATCGTCCGCAATAACACCTAATAGCATAATTACTCTCCTTTCTTAGGCAGTGTGATACCCGAAAATATTTTGATAACAGCGCTGTCGTCCTCTTGTCCGAAACCTGCATTACTGGCGCTGGTAAACATATTTAAAGCAGTGCTTGCTAAAGGTAATGGAAATTTTAAACCTTTAGCGGTATCAGCCACTAAACCAAGATCTTTTACAAAAATATCAACCATAGATGCAGGACTGTAATCTCCTTCAACAACATGCTTCATGCGATTTTCAAACATCCAGGAAT
>DATBNI010000108.1:0-2451 GCA_036554425.1 Psychromonas sp. | reverse complement strand
GAAAGTGATAACATCTGTCCTGATTTTATGTTTTATGTCGCTGAAACATTAATGATTCAAAATCATCAAACTCAGAAAGGGGAATTAATCGCTTCTGTGTTTGGCGGATTATACTCCGATGAAAATGAGCAACGCCTGAATGCGCGTATAATGGGAATCCAACAGCAATGTCTGGATTTTGAAACACCAAACAACCCGGTTATCCCCTTAACCGGGAAAGTCACGACAGATGTTTCAGATCGACAATATTGCGCCATTGTTGAAGAGCTTAAAGAATACATAGTAAAAGGGGATATTTTCCAGGTAGTGCCTTCGCGAAGTTTTTCGCTTGCTTGCCCTAATCCGATTGGCGCTTATGCAAAACTCAAACAAACCAACCCCAGCCCTTATATGTTTTATTTAAAAGACAGTGATTTCACCCTGTTTGGCGCATCACCGGAAAGTGCGCTTAAATACACTCAAGCCTCAAATAATGTCGAGATTTATCCCATCGCAGGAACACGCAGACGTGGATTTAACCCCGACGGCAGCATCAATAAAGATTTAGACAGCCGTTTAGAATTGGAGTTACGCTTAGATCAGAAAGAAACCTCCGAGCATTTAATGCTGGTTGATTTAGCCCGTAATGACGTGGCAAGGATCAGCGAACCTGGTACGCGGCATGTTGCCGATCTGTTAAAAGTCGACCGCTACAGCCACGTTATGCACTTGGTGTCTCGCGTTATCGGTAAATTACGTACGGATTTAGATGCACTGCATGCTTACCAGGCATGTATGAATATGGGCACCCTGGTCGGTGCGCCTAAAATCCGTGCTTCTAACCTGGTTCGTCAGGTAGAAAAAAAACGCCGGGGCAGTTACGGCGGTGCAGTCGGTTATATCAACGGCCGTGGTGATATGGATACCTGTATTGTTATCCGCTCGGCATTTGTAAAAAACGGTATCGCACAAGCACAAGCGGGCGCTGGGGTTGTATTTGATTCAATACCGCAAGCAGAGGCCGATGAAACGCGCAGTAAAGCCGCTGCCGTATTAAACGCTATTGCATTAGCCCACGGTACAACACTTGCCCAAGTCTCTATACCAGAAGGATCTTTACCTGATGCCTCTTCAGATGAAGCGCCCTCAAGCGTGGATTCTTCAGGAAAAATGTCATCAACCTTAAGCCATGGAGAGTAAAAAGATGAAGATAACTCAAAAACAAACACTCTTTTTCCTGGATAACTTTGACTCCTTTACTTATAACCTGGTTGATCAATTTAAGGCACTGGGTTATCCGGTAAAAATTTACCGTAATAATATACCCGCCGCGCAGGTTAAGGCGCATATTGATGCTTGTGAAAATGATGCGGTTTTAATTCTTTCGCCGGGTCCAGGCACACCGAGTGCCGCAGGTTGCCTGATTGAATTGATCGCTTTATGCCGGGGAAAAATTCCTATGATTGGGGTGTGCCTGGGCCACCAGGCGATCATTGAGCAGTACGGCGGCACAGTCGGTCAGGCGGATCAAATTATGCATGGCAAGTCATCCTTAATCGAACATTGCGGTGACCGGATGTTCAGCGGTTTGAGCCAGCCGCTGTCCGTTGCGCGTTATCATTCATTAATTGGTACCTTTGTGCCGGCGTCGCTTGAAGTCGTGGCACATTTCAACGGCATGTGCATGGCCGTTTATAATGAAGCAGATAAAGTGATAGGTGTGCAATTTCATCCTGAATCTATTTTAACCTGCGAAGGTGCAAAACTATTAGAGAGCAGTTTAAATTTAGTCACGGGGAAGAATTAAATGAGTCAATTCAAGATACATGAAATTTTAGAGCAGTTGTACGCTGCTAAATCACTGAGCAGTGACCAAAGCCAGGCATTCTTTGAGCTGGTTGTCCAGGGCGAGGTTGATCCGATCATTTTGTCCTCGGTGATAACGGCTTTAAAAATGAAGGGTGAAACTCCGCAGGAGATTACCGGTGCCGCTAATGCCCTGCTTGCACAGGCGAAACCTTTCCCGCGTCCGGATTATGATTTTACCGATATAGTCGGCACCGGGGGAGACGGTTTGGGGACGATCAACATTTCCACTGCCAGTGCCTTTGTTGCCGCGGCCTGCGGTCTAAAAGTATGCAAGCATGGCAGCCGCAGCGTATCCAGCAAATCAGGATCATCGGATTTGCTGGCAGCTTTCGGCGTCAACCTGGAGATGAGTGCAAAACTATCGCGCCGCTGTTTAGATGAGTTAAATGTCTGTTTTTTATTTGCCCCGCAATATCATGCGGGCATGCGTTTTGCGGCTCCGGTCCGCGCCGCTTTAAAAACCCGTTCTATTTTCAATCTGCTTGGCCCCTTAGTCAATCCTGCCCGTCCTCAATTTGAACTGATGGGGGTCTATGCGCCTGAACTGTTAAAGCCTATTGCGGAAGTGCATAAACAGGTGGGAATGAAGCGTGTTATGGTGGA
>DATBNI010000085.1:0-5982 GCA_036554425.1 Psychromonas sp. | reverse complement strand
TTGATGATTATTTCAATAAAATGAACGAACGATTAATTAACCAACAAAGTGCTGTTTTCTTCTGCATTATTATTTAAATTAATAAATTTTATCTTTCTAATATTCTTTATTTTTGTTTTAGCTATATAGTTAAAATTAATTTTATGGAGATTTAATCAATGAGCACGTTACAAATATTAGTAGGCAGTACATTAGGCGGAACAGAATATGTCGCGGAAGCCGCGCAGGTTTTATTAGAAGAAGCAGGCTTTGATTCTGAACTTCACTTTGATCCAGATTTGAATGCTTTATCTTTGTCTGAAGATGAAATTTGGCTAATTTGTTTATCTACACATGGGGCAGGTGATTACCCTGAAAACTTCAAATCATTTGTTGAACAACTTCAAGGTGTAAATGCGCCTTTAGATGATGTTCGTTACGGTATTATCGGCATTGGAGATTCCAATTACGATACTTTCTGCGAAGCTGCCAAGAATATAGATTATATTTTGGAAGAAATGGGCGCGGTTCGTATTGGGGATCGTTTTGAAATCGATGTCGTTGATCACCCTATACCTGAAGATCGAATATCAGAGTGGATCCCTCTGTGGATTGAAGATCTTAACGATTTATAAGAATTTCTTTTAATTAGTTACCCACAGGAGGATGTGCATAGATCATTTATAAGTGATGCATTAGTTTTGTGTAAACAGTGCACAAGCCTGTGCCCTATTTGGGCTGTGCATAAGTAGCCAAACTATCCCCTAGTTAAGCGCAGGAAGATCTCTTCTTGCGCACATTTAAAGATCCACTTTAAGATCCTGATCTTTAAGATCAATAAGAGGTTTTGCACAGAAATTCAATTGCTTAATAAGTATAGTAATAAAAGATCTTTAAAGATCTATATATAATACTAATACTATTGTTTTGATCTTATCTGTTTTCCTTTAGACAAGAAAAGAGTAAAATCCCTTTTGTCTTTTTAACTTTAAGTTTTGGAAAAATGAATGAATTACCACGAACATTTTGACGTAATTGTGATTGGCGGAGGTCATGCAGGAACAGAAGCCGCTGCAGCCTCTGCTCGTATGGGCATGAACACCTTATTGTTAACCCATAATATTGAAACATTAGGTCAAATGTCATGTAACCCCGCCATTGGCGGGATTGGTAAAGGTCACCTGGTTAGAGAAATTGATGCTTTAGGCGGTCTCATGGCAAGCGCGGCAGATAAAGCAGGTATTCAATTTAGAATGCTTAATGCCAGTAAAGGACCTGCCGTGAGAGCAACCCGGGCACAGGCCGATCGTCTGTTGTATAAAGCGGCGATAAGGGAAAAACTGGAAAACCAGGAAAACCTGAAAATATTCCAACAAGAAGTGGAAGATCTTATTGTTGAAAACGATCGGGTTACCGGCGTAGTGACTAAAATGGGTGTTAAGTTTACAGCTAAAACCGTTGTATTAACCGTTGGCACTTTCTTAAATGGACTAATCCATGTTGGCTTAAAAAATTATAGTGGTGGTCGGGCAGGTGATCCTGCTTCAATCGGGTTAGCACAGAGATTAAAGCAGTTACCGTTGCGTATGGGACGTTTAAAAACGGGTACACCTGCACGTATAGATGCCCGCAGTATTGATTTTTCAGTATTAGAAGTTCAGCACGGTGATAACCCCACTCCGGTATTTTCATTCCTGGGCAACCGGACTGAGCATCCTAGACAAATTCCTTGTTATATCACGCACACCAATGAAAAAACGCACGATATTATCCGTCGTAATTTAGATCGGAGCCCGATGTATTCAGGGGTGATTGAGGGTGTTGGTCCGCGTTATTGTCCTTCTATTGAGGACAAAATAATGCGTTTTGCCGATAAAAAGTCCCATCAAATATTTGTTGAACCAGAAGGGTTAACAACCCATGAAGTTTATCCTAATGGGATATCGACAAGTTTACCCTTTGACGTGCAAATTGATTTTATTCGTTCAATGAAAGGTTTTGAAAAAGCCTTTGTGACTAGACCCGGTTATGCGATTGAATACGATTATTTTGATCCTCGCGATCTGAAATCAACCTTGGAAAGTAAATATATTGATGGATTATTCTTTGCCGGCCAAATTAACGGCACAACGGGTTACGAAGAAGCGGCCGCACAAGGTTTATTAGCCGGTATGAATGCCGGATTAATGGTGCAGGACAAAGAAGGATGGTGTCCGCGTCGTGATCAAGCTTATGCCGGCGTATTAGTCGATGATCTTTCTACGCTGGGTACAAAAGAACCCTACCGTATGTTTACCAGTCGTGCTGAATATCGTCTGTTATTGCGTGAGGATAATGCCGATGCCAGGTTAACAGAAAAAGGCCGTGAACTGGGTCTGGTTGATGATATCCGCTGGAAAGCATTCAGCGAGAAACAAGAAGCGGTAGAAACAGAAATCCAACGATTAAAAAATCAATGGATTAATCCTTATTCTGAAAATGCACAGCAAATAAATGAGTTATTAAAAGCGCCAATGCAGCGTGAAAGTACGCTTGAAGCTATGATCCGCCGTCCAGAAGTGACATATGACGGGTTAATGTCTGTTGACGGGTTAGGTCCGGCTATCGATAATGTACAAGCTGCTGAGCAAGTTGAAATTAAAATAAAATACCAGGGTTATATAGATCGTCAACTGGATGAAATAGAAAAACTTAAACGTAATGAAGATACTTTATTACCTCATAATATGGATTATGCTGAGATTAAAGGTTTATCAAATGAAGTAACGGCCAAGTTAAACAACACTAAGCCCGAAAATATAGGTCAAGCTTCCAGAATTTCAGGTGTAACACCGGCAGCAATATCTATTTTATTAATTTATATAAAGAAAAATTCTCTAAGACGTAAGGTTTTATAAATGAGTCTGCTTGAAAAGTTACAAAAGTTAATTGATCAAACAGCACTTGAAGTGACCGATCACCAAAAACAGCAGTTAGTGCAATTGGTCGAGTTATTAAACAAGTGGAATAAAGCTTACAATCTCACTTCTGTAAGAGATCCTGAGCAAATGCTTGTGAAACATATAATGGACAGTATAGTTGTCTCTCCCTATCTGATAGGAGAACGTTTTATTGATGTTGGTACGGGGCCTGGCTTGCCCGGGCTACCACTCGCTATCCTGAATCCCGATAAACAATTTGTTTTATTAGATAGCCTGGGTAAACGCTTGCGATTTATTCGTCAGGCTCTTTTGGAACTGGGTTTAAAGAATGTAGTAGCAGTGCAAAGCCGGGTGGAAGACTATCAACCCGAGGATAAATTTGATGTTGTTCTCAGCCGCGCATTTGCTTCACTGCATGATATGTTGTATTGGTGTAAACATTTACCCCATGAAAAGGGACATTTTCTCGCCTTAAAAGGTCAATTTCCGGCGCAGGAAATAACAAAGCTGGATAAAGAGTTTGAATTTATAGAATCAATTTCATTACAAGTGCCAACACTTGAAGGCGAACGTTGTTTGGTTAAAATTAAAAGTATTTAATTAATCAGGATCTTTCGATGAGAGATCATTTTGTGACAACCGCTTAGTTCAGAGTCTTTATTTTCAAGTCGTTTGGGTATGGTATTCATTTTAATTAAGAGTAGGGCTTGTGGGAAAAATAATTGCGATAGCAAATCAAAAAGGTGGTGTAGGAAAAACAACAACCTGCGTAAATCTCGCGGCTTCAATGGCTGCAACCAAACGTAAAGTTTTAGTGATTGATTTAGATCCCCAGGGTAATGCAACCATGGGAAGTGGTGTAGATAAATATGAAGTTGCTTATAGTGCTTACGATTTATTAATTGATGAGTTACCGCTGGATCAAGTTGTAGAAGTTGAAACAACCGGAGGTTATCATCTGGTTGCGGCAAACAGCGATGTGACCGCTGCTGAAGTTAAGTTAATGGAATTTTTTGCGCGAGAAACGCGCTTACGCAGTGCATTAGCAAATTACAAAGATAATTATGATTATATTTTTATTGACTGCCCTCCTTCGTTAAATATGCTGACCGTCAATGCCATGACGGCTGCCGATTCTGTTTTAATTCCGATGCAGTGTGAATATTATGCATTAGAGGGGTTAACTGCGCTGGTTGATACTATCAGTAAGCTCGCATCCGTGGTTAATTCAGGACTTAAGATCGAAGGTATTTTACGCACTATGTATGATCCCCGTAATCGCCTCTGTTCAGATGTGTCGGATCAATTAAAAAAACACTTTGGTGAAAAAGTTTATCGCACTATTATTCCGCGCAATATCCGCTTAGCTGAAGCGCCAAGTTTTAGTACTCCGGTTATGTATTATGACAAAAACTCAAGTGGTGCAAAAGCTTATCTGGCATTAGCGGGTGAAATATTGCGCCGCGAAGAAAAACTTGAGCAGCAAAGTCTTAGCACGGTCTAAAGAGGGATTATTATGTTAGGGAAAAAAAGAGGTTTAGGCAAAGGACTCGATTCATTATTAAGCAGTAGCTCATCTCACCGTCAAAAACAGGTTTCTCATGATGTTAATGCCGAAAAAACCCAACATCTGGTTGACGATGTGGCTGTTAAGGGGATATTAAGAGATATTGATGTCAATTATCTGCACCCGGGTAAATATCAACCAAGAAGAGAGATGGACAATAAGGCTTTGGATGAACTGGCTAACTCAATCCATGCGCAGGGCATCATCCAACCGCTCATTATTAGAGAAACCGGTCACCAAAAATATGAGATTATTGCTGGAGAACGTCGTTGGAGAGCGGCGAAAATTGTAGGTCTGGCAAATGTTCCCTGCCTAATTAAAAATGTAGAAGATAATGCGGCAATAGCCATTGCATTAATAGAAAATATTCAACGTGAAAACCTCAATGCGATGGAAGAAGCTATTGCATTAAAACGTCTTTTAGAAGAATTTGAGTTAACCCATATTGAAGTCGCTAAGGCGGTTGGGAAATCGCGTACCACTATCAGTAATTTATTAAGATTAAATAATTTAAATGAAGACGTTAAATTATTATTAGAGCACGGTGATATTGAGATGGGTCACGCAAGAGCGCTGCTAAGTTGTGAAAAAAATCAGCAATTTGAATTAGCAAAGACAGTTGTTGAAAAATCATTAACAGTGAGAAAAACAGAATTATTAGTAAAAAAAGCTTTAAATCCTCAACCGCAAAAAGAGATTCCCCCACCCTGTCAAAAATCGGAACATATTATTAACATATTTCAAAATAAATTTGGATTATCGGTAAGTGCTAAACCGGGTAAAAAAAAGGCCGGTCAATTGGTTATTAATTACAGTTCGCTGGATGATTTAGAAGAATTAATGTTCAAAATTAATCTAGAACAATGAAAGTCGATATAAAAAAAGATTATTGATCTATAGCGCATATATAGTCGCTAAACTGACCTCTTATATTGCATTGACTTAGATGTTGCTATAGTCTTCATCCCGATTTAACATGTTGGTTAAGATAGATTTTAAAGTGCATGTTAAATAATGAAAGGAAACAAAAATGGTTGATAAACTGGCAAAAGACAGTCAGAAAGCGGGACTTAAATTGGTTGGTTTTCAATTGTTACTTGTTCTTTTTATTGCACTGATATTAACTGTTTTTTCTTCAACTAAATCAGGATATTCAGGTTTAGCTGGGGGAATGACTTTTATACTTCCTAATCTGATTTTTGTTTTAATGACTTTTGCGCATGCAGGTGCCAGTAAATCAAAATTGATACTTAGGGGGTTCTACGTCGGAGAGGCGATAAAACTAACCCTTACTGTGATTCTATTTAGTATTTTTTTGAAATATGGGGCGCTATATTTACAGCCTTTTTATATTTCATTTTTACTTTTAGTAACATCTCAATGGTTAGCACCTTTCTTTTTTTACAACAACAGTAGGATGAAAAATGACCGCTAAAGATGAAGTGTTAACTTCTTCCGGGTATATCCAACATCATTTAACAAATGCACAAATGTGTACTGTTGATGGAAGCATTA
>DATBNI010000055.1:0-2011 GCA_036554425.1 Psychromonas sp. | reverse complement strand
GCAATTGCAGAGGCATCATTAAGCGGCTTTTGAAGTCTTGATTTAAAGAATGCTTTAACGTGATCCTTGTTCCACTTTTTATTATCCTGCTTTATTTCAGCGTGAAGAATTTCCGTTAATGTCATGCCTTCAATTAGTGATTCTTTATTTACTGGCATTGCTTACCCCTTTTAATTCTTGTGATTAACTGCAGCTACCGCAAAACCAGCCACCAATTTTGGCGAACAAAGCTTTCCATATTAGGATGATCGGTATCCATACGCCAAGGGTTATAAGTATTAATACTATGTGGATCATGATCATAAATCCGCTTGATTTGTCTTTGTTGCGATAATGCTTTGTACGTTTATCGCAATGCTTACAGAAATGAATTTGTTCTTCGATTACTTTCATAATTTACCCTTACTTATTTTTTAGTTTGTGCTAAATCAGCACTGACACACTACCTTTTTAATTATCTAATGTAAAGCATTTATTTTAGTTATTTTAACTTTAATCTAAAATCAATGATTTGCTGCACTGTTTCGTTAACTTCATTTATCTTATTCACTGCTCGAATTAGATTAGGTTCTTTCAGGTCGAACACTGCTGAAGCCAGTTTGATTGTAGCCCCATTGCATAAGTGATATTTAACCGCGGTTAGTGTGTTCTCTTCTAAGCTTGTAAGCTTGCCATACAAATCAACCTCTTCATTGCTTTGTGCGCCTGGTTGCATTTTTAGCTGCATATTTGCCATTACTTTCCCCCTACGCCATAAAGTTTATACAAAAGAGTTATCCTGTTTGTTGCGCCTGTTTTCTGGTAAATCTTAAACATGTCGTTTTTAACGGTACTTTCTGCCCTGCCTGTTATTTCAGATATGAGCCTAAACTCTGGCGATATTAAAAACGCTTCAACTGTTTTCAAATCAATTGCACTAAAATTGTACTTTTTAAGGCAAACAACATCTTGGCCTAAAATCTTAAAATGATCGTGAATCATTTCAATTCGATTGTTGTACCCTAGCGAGTTTTTTATATTTCCAACATGCCAGCGGACGCTTGTTTTTTTGATATTGAACTTACAAGCTATGTATTCATCGTTATAGCCTTGCGTCAAAAGATCGACAATTTCAGCTTGTCTTTTTGTTAAAACATTATCTTCGTTTAACACTATTTAAACCCTCTAAAAACCCAAGCCAATACACTAAAGCAAGCGCCAAGTATAAAAAATGAAATGTAAATCGCTATCGGCAAAAACAACATACCCGCCGCTATTCCTAAACCTAATTCGAAACCGCTCATACTTTACCCTCCAGGATAATATTTATTTGCTTCAATAATCCGTCTAAATGCTCTTGAATTATCTCGGTCACTTCATCAGGCATAAGAATGTAATTTATTCCCTGCCTATCTACTTCTTTAAATGCGTCCTCAATTCCTTTTGCTTGCTGCTGCAGTTCCTTCAAAGTTTGTTCGGATTCTAATTTCTCTATCCGTTCGTTTGCTTGCCTTAGTTCTTTTTTGCAGGCTACGTAATTTCTTTGCATGGCAGTCATTGCGTAATCTCGTGATCTCATTACTTACCCCTTGTTATATAATTTTAAAACTTCCGCTTGTGTATCTACAAGGCATTGAGCTATTGCCAAGCCTTTGCTGAACTTATCTAATCCATAAGAAGATTTAATAACGCTAACTTGAGCCGCTCCGATGGCGATAATACTAGATGCTCTAGCCATTTTTATAAATTGACGAGCTTTGTGCTTTTTGGATAATCTAGTGTTTATCCATTTAGCTTTTCCGTATTTATTTAATGCTTTGTTCATAACACCCCTCAATCATTTGCTTTTCGTTTATGCAGTGCTATTTGTTTGCTTCAATGTAATTCCACACATCATTTATAAAAGTGTCTTTGTAGCTCATTGAATAACCGCTATAAACCTGAGTAGTAATTTCTTCGCTACCTCTAAGACAATCAAGAACATCAATTTATGCCTTTAACAAAAGTATATTTAATTCTATATATTCCACAA
>DATBNI010000051.1:0-3737 GCA_036554425.1 Psychromonas sp. | reverse complement strand
GAGTATGTTAATACCGCTATATTTTCTGTTTATAGTTATGCTCAGGCGCTTAATTGGCAACCATTAAGTTTTAACATACTGGCCGGTTACAAAAAAGAGGACTCTAATATCAACTTTTATGATAGCCAGGGTTTCTTTATGTCGACGGGTTTAACCTATAAATTTTAACCTGAGCAAGATCGAAATCTCAGAGCAATAACGCTCTATTTATCCACTGTTATTACCTCACCCGCCTAGGCTTAATTTATTAGTTGTAAGATTGAGCTACATCAGAGATTAACTTAAGCATTTTCATTCCTTTCATCTATCCTTAAAGAAGCTCTTTTAGGCTTTAGTGAAGGAGGTGGGAAATGGCTTTTTCTGAAATAAAAAAAGATCCTTTATCGGCATCTAAACATAATTTAATTAATTACCAAAATACCTATACTCACTTCAACTGGCAGCAGGCACAGCAGCGCATGGCCGGCAATAATGAAGGGTTAAATATCGCCTATGAAGCAGTGGATCGTCATGTGGCAGACGGGTTTGGTGAACAAATCGCCATTCGCTGGCTGAGTAAACAGGGTTTTGCGATAGACATTAGTTACAAGGAATTAATGGCGCAAACCAGTCGTTTTGCCAATATTCTGTCTGACTTTGGTGTGCAGCCTGATGATACTGTGTTCGGTTTATGCGGCAGAGTACCGCAACTGTATGTCGCATTGTTAGGCACGCTTAAATTCGGTGCAGTATTTTCCCCTCTCTTTTCAGCATTTGGTCCGGAGCCTGTTCGCTCACGAATGGAGATAGGTCAGGCGCGTCTTTTAATTACCAGTGAAGCGCTTTATCTGAAAAAGGTTAAACCCTGGCGTGAACAGTTAGCCAGTCTCAAATGGGTGTTACTGTATAACGTCACCGGCCCTCTACCGGAAAATTGTTATGATCTTAATACTTTGTTAAAGCAAAGTAGTGACCACTTTCCTGCCCGTCTGTGCAATCCTGAACAACTCGCTTTATTACACTTCACCTCGGGCACAACGGGTAAACCTAAAGGGGCAATGCATGTTCATCAGGCCGTCGTTTACCATAGCATCTCAGCCTTTTATGCGCTGGATCTCAGGCCCGGAGACCGTTATTGGTGCACAGCAGATCCGGGTTGGGTAACAGGCACTTCCTACGGCATTATTGCGCCATTATGCAATCGTGTCACCATGATCATTGATGAAGCTGAATTTGATCCTGAGCACTGGTATCAGTTACTCAGTGAACAAAAAATCAATGTTTGGTATACCGCACCTACCGCTATCCGCATGTTAATGAAAGCCGGAGGTGAACTGGCCAAGCAATATGATCTTAGCGCGTTACGTTTTATTGCCAGCGTCGGAGAGCCCCTTAATCCTGAGGCAGTCGTCTGGGGACAAAAAGTGTTTGCCATACCCTTTCACGATAACTGGTGGCAGACCGAAACCGGCGGGATCATGATAGCCAACTTTGCCACAACGGCAGTTCGCCCGGGCTCAATGGGCAAGCCCTTACCCGGTATTGAGGTTGCCATTATGGAGCATACTGAAGGGGGACAAATCCAAGCAACGACAAAAGCAAATCAAGTCGGTGAGCTGGCCCTAAAAAAAGGTTGGCCGTCTATGTTTCGGGGTTATCTGCATGAAAAGGAACGTTATCAAAAATGTTTTGCCGGTGACTGGTATTTAACCGGCGACTTGGCCATGTGTGACGCTGACGGTTATTACTGGTTTGTTGGTCGGGCAGATGATGTGATTAAAAGCGCAGGACATTTGATTGGTCCTTTTGAAGTGGAAAGTGTGTTAATGGAGCACCCCGCTGTCGCCGAGGTTGGGGTGATAGGTTTACCCGATCAGGTGGCAGGCGAAATTGTGAAAGCTTTTGTGGCACTTAAACCCGGATATGAAGGTAATGAAATTTTACGCAAAACGTTATTAGGTCATTCACGTAAACGTTTGGGCGCAGCCGTTGCACCAAGGGAGATTGTTTTCCGTAAAAATTTACCCAAGACCCGCAGCGGTAAAATTATGCGCCGTTTATTAAAAGCGCGCGAACTCGGATTGCCGGAAGGTGATATTTCCACACTTGAAAGTGATGAAGCCTGAAAGCGGATAAATTTGCTTAGGAGATAACGAGATGAGCAGTAACAAATTACATATAAATCGTATTCATTTACATTTTTTACTCAAGCAGATGATTCGAATTCGCCGCTTCGAAGAGCGTTGTGTGACCCTTTATAATGAAGAAAAAATTCGCGGGTTTTTACACCTCTATAATGGCGAAGAGGCAATTGCCGTTGGCGTGATGCAGGCATTAACAGTCCAAGATGCGGTATTCACAACTTATCGCGAACACGGCCATGCGCTGGCAAGAGGCCTCAGCATGGACTCGTTGATGGCGGAGATGTTTGGCAAAGCCAGTGGCTGCAGCGGCGGACGGGGCGGGTCGATGCATCTGTTTGACAGCAGCCGGCGTTTTTATGGCGGCAATGCCATAGTTGCCGGTGCTTTGCCCGTTGCCGTTGGCATCGCATTAGCGGATAAGATGCTGCAGAGACCGGCTGTCACCTGCTGTTTTTTTGGTGAAGGCGCGGTTGCCGAGGGAGAGTTTCATGAGAGTCTGAACCTTGCCAAATTATGGCAACTGCCAATCTTATTTATCTGTGAAAATAACCTTTATGCCATGGGCACAGCCCTGGAATTTGAAGAGTCTAATCAGAAAATTCATTTAAAAGCGGCAAGTTACGGTTTAGCTGCGCAAGTTATAGATGGCATGAATGTTATTGATGTTGAAGCCGCGGCAAAACTCGCCTGCAGCGCAATACGCAGCGGTGCCGGTCCGCATTTTATAGAATGCCAGACCTACCGTTTTCGCGGTCACTCTATGTTTGATCCCCAGCTTTATCGTAATAGCAGTGAAGTTGAACAATGGAAGAAAAAAGGACCTGTTATCCAGTTAACCCAATGGTTAAAAGACAATCATCAAATCGAACCCGAAGAGCTGCAGGCCATTGAATCAGCTGTGGAGAAGGAGATAGATGCGGCGGTGCGCAGCGCAGACGCTGCTGATATCGAGCCCGTCGAAGGTTTGTTAGACCACGTATATACTGAGGTTTCCCATGGATAAAATCACCTTCAGAGAGGCATTTAAGGCCGCGATAGTTGAAGCCTTAAACGATGATTCCAGAGTCTTTTTAATAGGCGAAGATGTCGGTAGGTATGGCGGTTGTTATGCTGTTTCCAAAGGCTTGCTCGACAGCTTCGGCCCGCAGCGCATTATTGATACTCCTTTGGCTGAATCCGGCTTTGTCGGTGCAGGAATTGGTGCCGCAATAGGGGGGATGAGGCCCATTGTAGAAATCATGACGGTCAATTTCAGCCTGCTCGCACTGGATCAAATCATCAACAACGCCGCGACCCTCAGGCATATGTCAGCCGGGCAGATTTCGGTACCCTTAGTCATTCGCATGTCCTGTGGTGCGGGAAAACAACTCGCGGCTCAACATTCGCACAACTTTGAAGGGATATATGCTCATATTCCCGGCCTTAAAGTACTTTATCCGGGCACTATAGGGGATGCGCGTTATATGTTAAAAATGGCACTTGATGATCCCGACCCGGTTATTATTTTTGAACATGTGATGCTCTATAACCGGGAAGCTGAGTTACCGGAAAAACAGACTATCGCGCCGATGGAAAAAGCGGTGATCCGCAGAACAGGTCATGATTTAAGTATTA
>DATBNI010000582.1:0-2099 GCA_036554425.1 Psychromonas sp. | reverse complement strand
GACAAACCACCAAAAAAGGTCATTGTATAATTTTTAGAGGGAGCTAATAGAATAAATGATTCAAGAATATTTACGTTTTATAAAACACAGCTGGCCAATGCTCATTTTTGGCATGATGACAGTTTTCATGGGGAATTTCGGTCAGTCGTTTTTCATCAGCTGGTTCGGAAACAGCATTCAAGAAAGTCTTGGGCTATCCGCCACAAGCTATGGAACAGCCTACTCTACGTCAACACTTGCAAGTGGCCTGCTTCTGATGTGGATTGGCGGGAGTATTGACAAGGTCTCCTTAGAAAAGTTTATCCTATTCTGCACCATTGGACTTTCCCTGGCGGCGCTCACTCTCTGGCAGACCAATAATTTAACAACGCTTGTTATCGGGCTTTTTCTGCTGCGTTTTTTCGGTCAGGGACTTTTTCCACACACCGCCATAACCACTATGATGAAAAAGTTTTCTTTGAATAGAGGCAAGGGTCTGAGTGTGGCAACCACTGGCGTCCCCTTAGGTGAAATCATACTGCCTTCCATTGCAGTATTGCTTATTGCACAATTCGGCTGGCAACAAAGCTGGCTGGTGATCGCACTATCAGTCCCCTTACTTTACCTTCCTCTGGCACTTTTTCTTATTAAACGCGGGAAAAAAATACAATATGCTGAACATGATCCAAGCGTAGATAATGGCGCCTCTAAAGCGCTCATAGAGGATGGCTCCAGAAGAACACTGCTTGCCGATTATCGTTTTTGGCTGGCACTGCCAACCGTCCTTGCCTCACCTTTTATAGTGACGGGAATATTTATTCACCAGGGATTTTTTCTCCCACAGATGGGCTGGACACCCATGCTTTTTGCCAATTGCTTCGTCTTTTACGGAATGGCCCATTGGCTTTCATCTATGTATGCGGGAGGATTGGTTGACAGATTCAGCGGCAGACAACTGTTAAAATATTACCCCATCCCAATGCTTATGGCTTTGCTGCTGGCATCGCTTGTAACAGGCAACTGGGTTGCCTACGCGCTCCTTATTTCACTCGGCACCGCCATCGGCTCCGGCAGCCCAATCATTAATGCGCTTTGGGCTGAAGTCTATGGCACCAAGCATCTTGGGAGAATAAGGGCACTGATGGCATCTCTTGCCGTGATATCTACCTCGATTTCTCCCATCTTATTTGGTTATCTTATTGACCATGGAATCACGGGCTCTCAGCTTTTCTTGTGGCTCTCCATGTATGTATTACTGGGAATGTTTCTCGCTTTCTTTTCATACTCTGATAAGAAATAAGCGGATTATCAGTGCTCGTAATCACCTTGACCGCGCCAACCCAGTTCGTTGATCTGAGGGAATAGAGATGACACCCGAGAACAGTTTGCCCAGGTTTCTAATTCCCATTAGCAAATCTGAAAGATTAAATTACAAATCCGTCACAAGCGGGCATTATTACTGATAAACAATCTGTTATAGCTGATAGCATACAATGTTTTGAAAAATGACGGTTTCAGATATTGCTTGGTAGCCATGTGGTTGATCACTAAAAAATCGTAAGCTTTCCCCCCTCTTCAGCAGATGCCATTGACCATCAAAATAGAGACTTAATTCCCCTTCTAAGACATATATATGCTCAATCACCCCTGCACTATGGGGAGATGACATTTGCTGGTGATGTCCGGTCAAGGTAATTTCAAATACCTCTAAACCCGCATCAGCCTTAAAAGGAAACAGAGTTTTAATCTTCATATCAGGATCATTTGGAAAGGTCGTTTCGCTCGAGCATAACTGCGGCTCGTCAGCAAAGAAGGCAGAGAAAGAGGTTTCTAAACCACTTGAAATTTTCCATAGCGTGGAAATAGTTGGACTCGATTCTTCACGCTCTATCTGTCCCAGCATAGCTTTAGACACACCTGTCGCCTTAGCTGCGGCGTCCAAGCTGAGCTTTTTCTGGCTGCGCAGGGACTTCAAATGCTTAGCTATATGTGATTTGAAAATTAATTGATTCATTACCTTCCCCTGTTGTGCGCTATAACGCACAGTGATACACTCAACAGTGTGCGTAATAACGCACAATCATATCACTTGTCTTTGGAGCGGTAAATGATAAAAAGAA
>DATBNI010000579.1:0-7466 GCA_036554425.1 Psychromonas sp. | reverse complement strand
AGGCAGTGCCACGGAGCCTTTTCCAATTAAAATAACACGGGAAAGAAATCATCAAAGCAGTGATAAATAATGAAAATATTCAGACCGGTGAAGCTATATTCAAGCCCATTTCAGCTTACTATTAAAGGGTAATGCTTACCGGATTATCACTCCATTGGATAGATCAAGCTAACCAAGTGGCGACGTCCTGCAGCGCCGCAACTGATTATCCTCTACTGGCTAACATGGCCGATAAAGTTTATTTTTTGAATGGCGGAGAAAGTAAAGTCGGTTGGCCGGATTGAATAACATTTTCACTCGAAAGCGACAAACTCTGTATAAAAATCAAGGCCAATTAGCGAATCACTAATTGGCCTTATCTATTAAAAAAACGCATCTATTGAGGGTTAAATTTTGCCTTTATCCGCTTTTTTATCCCGTTTTTCATTGCGTTTTTCTTTCAGTGTTTTTTCAGATTTCTTCTTCGCAGATTTCTGAGAATCTTGTCCTTTAGCCATGATTTTATCCTTTATTACAATTAGATATATTGACTGGTTGTGTTTCATCACACTTCAATGTGTAACTATTTAGCAAAGGCTTTATCTCCTTCTGCTAACGCGCTAAGCATACTCCAAATAAATATAAGCGGTAGATTAAAAGTGCTATATTTTTAATAAATATTTTCACTTATTTAAAGGCGGCCCATTTTCCCCCTTTCAAGACTTAGCGTATTAAAATCTTGCTGCTGCATATCAGGCATTTTACGCCTTAAATTGCAATTGAATAAGCAGATTGAACTACAATCTGTGTAGCAGTGATGACTTATACCGTAACACTTTAAAAATCGGGAGAGGTAACTGATGACGTTAAAAAAAGTAACAGCTATTTTTGTTGAATTAAGACTGAGTAATGTAGAGGAGGCTCTGCGTAATCACTTAATCACAGGATATACCATTCATAAAACAGAGGGGCGAGGAGCTTATGTTGATACCTACAATAAAAATAATCTTTCACCTCATATTCAAATGGACATTTACACCAGTGATAAATGCGCCGCTAACGTAGCCAAGATAATTATTAATGCGGCATATACCAATACAGAAGACGAAGGTTTAGTGAGTATCACGCCTGTTGATGAGTTGTTTTGGATACATACCAAACAAGCCATTCAAGAAGATGAATTTAACATAATAGAGCCAGAGGATATTATTGCGTAATGAACAAAGTTATTTATTAACAAGTCTATTTGCCGGTTCAGTTCGGGCAGACAGGTGAACAGGGAAGCGATATGATGATAACAAAGCAGCAATCCAATATTCGAGCATAAATCAGCATGCTGACATAAAAAACACTAACTACATATCGAGACAAAGGGTGATTTCAGACCTAAAGTTATCTTTAACCGTTAAGGATTATTTAACGGATATTAGGAGAAATGACAATGGAATTACATGCAAAAAAATTCGCTTTAGCCTGCATCGCTACGTTTTTTATTATCGGTTTTATTGCAAGCATATTACTAATAATGATGTCGCAAATGATGAATGGAATATCAGGCCACATGTTCGATGAAAATTACGCTGCAATGGGGTGGCATATGTCAACATACGGTTTTCTGGTAGGCATATTTATCTGGTCAATAGCCGCAGGCATTATCGGCTGGTTGTTTGCCACAATTTATAATAAATTAGTGAGATAAAAATGTAAATTCGCTAGATTCTACGGATCTGTCTTATAGTATGATTAACAGGGTATAAAAGATCTCTTTTTCGCCCCAATTTTACAGTGATTTTTGGTAACTTTATTTCAACCTCCCCCTATGCTGAGCTCAATGCTAATGTTTAATTACCTATTCATATAAACAGCGCTACTGGGCGCTGTTTTTATAAAACAACCCGTTCAACCACTATTATTTATTGGAAACATGATATTCGTTATACACCATAGTTTTTCCGTCTTTTCTAAAAGCGATCACTTGATACGGATCCGTATTGCCAGGTACGTCCATTCCGAGTGCTGAAGCCGGCATCCCCGGAACAGCTATTCCGGTCATTCCAGGTCTCTCTTTTAATAAGCGTTGGATATCAGCAAGCGGTACGTGCCCTTCCAGTACATAGCCTTCTACTGTTGCGGTATGGCAAGCGGCAAGATCGGCTGTGATTCCATAAGCTTTGTGCTGCTTGTCATTATTGGCTTGCTCTATCACTGTTATTTCAAAACCCGCTTTTTCAACTTGTTTGGCCCAGGCTTTACAACAACCGCAATAGGGTGATTTGTATAAGGTCATTTCGGTTGCAAATGCACTGCCTGCAAATAGAGAAAGGGTGATAATAAGTGTTTTAAATTTATTCATAATATTGTCCATTTTTAATTTTCATAATAAATTGTTTTTGTCCTAAATTATAAAGTCAGAATATGGGCAATTGGAGGCCGAAATAGACGCGCGCTATGTTGGCTAAGCAGGTAAACTTTATAGTCAACAAAGGCCAAGCGATCAAAAAAGACTGTTTCATTTGAAAAATTTAAGCGTTCAAACGGGAAAAATAAAACCGAGGCTGTAGAGCACGGGCTATTCGCACTGTTATCAGCGACTTCACTGCACAGGCAACTTTCAATTTCCGACATCGAATGCTCAGTTGCCCGTTCAGCCTGCACTGAAAAAACTGCGATAAAAATTAATGGTAATATTAATAGACTACTTAAAGTTCGTTTCATAAACTTTCAACATTAGGTCACATACAAGAATGATAGTCCCTCCCCTTAGGGGAATGTCAAAAATAAACGTAAAATATTTCGTGAAGTTAACAACATAAAAATCATGACCAATCTGCTTTTGAGTGAACTGAACCTGCCAGCTTAAATCTGCCCCTTCTGCATTATTAAGCAATTCTTCTGAGACTTTCGGAAATAAAGACAAGAGTTAACAAGTCATCACAATACTGTCAATTATCTCACTGGCTTGCTCCTTTTATCGATTGGCTAACATCCCGCCCGCCGTAACAGGCCTAATATCACTATTGTTGCTAAGGCTCACTGTTCACCATACTCAAGATAACAAGTTTAAACTTGTTAAAATGAATGTTATTACTTTTCAGACAATGAAATTTTGACTTCCAAACCACCAGTCTCTTGATTACTCAAGGTTAATTTACCGCCATGTTCCTGTATAATACTGTGGGTAATTGCCAGCCCCAGACCAACACTCGAGTTTTGGCTACCGCGAGCTTTATCTAAACGAACAAAGGGTTTAATGACCTCTTTAAACTGACTTTCATCTATCCCCCTGCCAGTATCTCTGACATAAATATTCAAGGTTCCGTTGATCAGAAAAGCTTCAATAGTGATAGTCAGCTTGCCTTGAAGGTCTTTCCCGTGAGCAATACTGTTATTAACTAAATTTTCAATAACCCGGCGAAATGCGACAGGCCATAAACGGAAAACCAATTTGTTATTACTTTTTAATTCAATATTTACGCCGCGATCACGATAATCGTCACAAATAGTGGTCAATAAACTCACTATTTCCGTCTCCTGCTTCTTCTCTCTCTGCCAATTACTTTTTGAAAAGGCTAACGTTGCTTTCAGCATAGCTTCCATCTGCGCAACCGTATCAAGCATTCGGGCCTGATCCTCGCATGGCTCTATAAACTCAAGTCGTAAACGCAAACTGGTCAAAGGGGTTCTCAAGTCATGTGATATTGCAGACAACATTTCAGTGCGATCATTAATGAATTTAGAGAGGTTAGACTGCATTTGATTAAAGGCAACAATAGTGGGTATCACTTCACTCGGCCCGATAACCGGGAGTGCTTTAAAATCCCGTTCGCTGCCGACTTTTTTGGCAGCAACGGCTAATTCATCAATCGGCCTTAATGCACGCTTTACCGTCCAGGTCATACTGATCAGAATGAGCAGGGTGAAAACAAAGACCAAAATAACCGCTTTCAGCGGAAGCTGTACTATCTCTTCATCAATGGCAGAATTAAAATTTAACCAATGTTGATTGGCTAATAAAATAGAGCCGGTTAACTGTAAGCTGTAGCTGTTTTTCATTTTTTCATGCATAGGATGGCCACTGACCATGGCATGCATCTTCCCCATACCGGCATCCAGCCGGTCACTTTTCACAGAGACAATACGAATATCTTTTATTTGACTAAGTGCAATCAAGTCGTGCAGTTTTTTTGATAAAAGGGAGCCTTTATTTTCGCGAACGATCGGCTTGCTATCCAGCGACAAATAAAATCCTAAGCCCTGACTTGCGCTGATAATATCTTCATGTAAATCGAAGGGAGTTTTGTTTAAAATAAAAATCAAAGAGCTGAGACGATCGAGTGTGCTGTCACTAGAAACATAATTAAGCACTTGTTCGCGTTCATCGGAATAAATTTGCAGAGAAAGAGACAGCACTAAACTTAACCCGATTAACATAATCAGGCAGATTTGAGAGACTAAGCTTTTAGGTAATATTTTCCTAATCATGTGTGACCTCACAGGTAAATTGATATCCCCCACCCCAAATGGTGATAATTATTTCAGGGTGTTTTGCATCCCGCTCCAGTTTTTTACGTAAGCGACTGATAAGCGTGTCAATGGATCGATCATACACCCCTCCATCACGTCCTTTGCTTAAATCTAACAATTGATCACGGCTTAACACTCTCTGAGGATGAGCAATAAACACCCGGAGCAGATCAAATTCAGCACTGCTTAAGACCACCATTACGCCTTCTTTGTCTGTTAATTCACGCTTATGAAGATCAATAGACCAGTGTGAAAAATGGTAGTTTTTAATGTCAGAAACGGGTGAATTTAACGTATTTACACGGCGCAATACGGCTTTAACACGCGCTAATAACTCTCTCGGATTAAAAGGTTTAGCCAGATAATCATCCGCGCCCATCTCCAGACCTATAATTTTATCCATTTCATCACTCATTGCAGTGAGCATCACAATAGGGATATTAGATGACGCACGCAATCCTCGGCATAAACTTAAACCATCTTCACCGGGCAGCATTAAATCCAACACTATTAAATCGATTTTTGAAAAGCTTAAACAACGCTTCATCTCTTTGCCATCTTTAGCAACAGTGACACGATAGTTATGTTGTACAAAAAAACGTTGTAATAATTCACGAATTTCATGGTGGTCATCGACAACTAATAGATGGGGCTGTTCCATGCTGATTCCTTTATATTGATGATCAAATAAGAGGTTACGTTATTTTTTTATATTAATTGTATCAAAGTATGTCAAAGCGCCTTTTCGCCACAAACTATTACAAACTTCCTTTTTTCAGACAAACTTCTGACACAACTCAGTGCTTAAATATACACATACAACGAACACAAGTTAGTTATTAAAAGGAGAGCATTATGATCTATTCTTGGCACTTTATGCCTTTTTGGGGGCACATTCTTATGATGTTATTTTGGGTTGGTTTATTTATGTTGATAATGAATTATCGCCCCTATCCCAGCAACAAGGAAAGCAGTTTAGACATTGCAAAAAACCGTTACGCTCAAGGTGAAATAGATGAAGAGCAGTTTAACAACATAAAGAAAAATTTATAAAGAAACAGCATAGATTACACTTATTTTAATTTATCAGGAGAAGATCATGAAAAATAAAACAATTAAAACAATGTTACTGGCGCTAACCCTTTCACTTGCAGGCACCTCTTATGTTGCCGCACATGCACAACATACCTCAGAAGACGCGTCTATCGGGGATATGGGTATGGGCCACATGGGCATGGGCGAGACGGGTATGAGGAGCATAGGTATGAGCCACATGAGTAGGGGAGGAACAGGTATAGGCCAGATGGGTATGGCAAATATGCCGATGTATTTTTCACAGCTAAACCTGACTGACCAGCAGAAACAAAAAACACAAGCTATCATGGCTGCTGCTATCAATGAGAATCATCTAAACATGGGGGATATGCAGGTGCATCATGCTGAGATGCAGGCATTATTAAATAATGAGGTGTTTGATGAAAATCAAGCTGAAACCTTAACGGCAGATCATCAGTCACAGATGGGCGAAAGAATGCTTACTATGTTAAAAATGCAGCATCAAATCTTTCAACTATTGGATGATCAGCAAAAAGAACAAGCAATGACCATACAAAACAACATGATGAATACGCAGTAACATAATCACTGGATATGCAGATCATCAATCAGGCAATGAAGAGCAAGCTTTATATTTGAAGCTTGCTCTTCTCTCGACTGACGGATTTTTCATTTTTATAATGGCAGAATAACGATAAAAACCAACATCCCTCGTACCAATGTAAATTGTTTAAGTGTGACGTCAGTATTCAGATCCGTCAGGAACAGATCTTTAATTTTGATAAACTAACTTGCGCCGCCATAAACTCACCCGTTAGGCCGCAGAAGTTCACGGGGTCAAGTGAAGCGCCTTGTTTGATTATTTCGTTTTCAACTTGCTTTGTATTAATGAGTTCATGAGATACGCGGCACCAATGATCACTGCCAGTACTATTATCCAGACCCACCAAGGGATAATATCAAAGTTGTTCCCCCGTGGAGAATGATTTTTTTTGACAGTGAATAGGTCATGATAAAATATTTTTTTTCATCTCATCCAATTGCTCTTTGGTTATTTCACCTGATGCATATCTCTTGTTCAAAATATCAAGAGCAGTCTCTTTCTTGGAACCCTTTCCAATCATGTGCCTGAAAAGGTAGACCATAAGAAAAACAAGAATTATATAAAATAATACCATCATAAAACCACCCCCAAACCAGTGCCCTTCCCAATTCCCATACGGATGCATAAAACCCCCTTATTTGTCTTTCATAGTTGCATAAAAAGCAGCAATATCGGCCAGATCTTGATCATTTAATGCAGAAAGCTGAATGCGCATCATTTCAGCAAAATCTCCTTGTCGGTCACCATTTTGGTAGGCTTTCATCGAGCTAAATAAATAACGCTCATTTTGACCTTGTAAATTTGGATAGGTTGGGACAGTAGCAATGCCGTCCATACCATGACAAAAACCGCAACTTGGCGTTTTAAGCGGGCCTAAACTGGCATTGCCTTGATAAGATTCCCCTAGCACATTGAAAGTAGCTAAAGAGATAAGGCCAAAAAAAATGAACCTTTTTTTTATCACCATTGAATTCCTCATTTAATATTGATCAAAAACAATAACACCTGGAATATTAATACGCACTCCCTCCTGATGATCTGCACAGTGACGTCTTTAAGTCTAGGCGCTACAAGATGAAATCGTACCTAATTACATCTTTATTTTATTTATCGGCGCATCATCAGCTCAAATGCGACACTTAATTCTTTATCTGTTGCTTGGGTTCGTATTTTAATTCAATGAGATACAAGTATAAAAAGTTAAAGGTGAAGACTGTGACCATCATTTAATTTCATTTGCAATTTATTGTAAATGGAAAAGGCTTCTGTTATTTTCAGAGCCTATTCCTACATCCAGACCATA
>DATBNI010000563.1:0-9887 GCA_036554425.1 Psychromonas sp. | reverse complement strand
GTACGCGAAAATATAGTTTAATTCGCGCAGTACAGGAAAGGCAGCGTGATATTGGGGTTAATTTGATGCCTAATGCTATTCCTCCCGTGCTGCCTGAATGGGGGGAAAGTTATGAAATTAATCCGGATAATTTCATCGGCTCAGAAAGTAAAATCAGACAACCGGCAACAGAAGGACTGAATTAATGATCGTGCCTGAGCAAGAAACTTTGCAGACGGGGGCACTCAATGAACCTGATTTTATTGAAGTCACGCCTGGCGGTCAGTTACCTTTCCCGTTCTCAAAAAAGCATGAGTTAGTGCTTTTTTACGAAAATGGTGATGTGCAGCTTTGTTATAAGAAAGTCCCGACTGCTGATTTGATACTTGAAGTGCGCCGCGCTATCGGTAATGAATTTACGTTAAAACAAGTAGATAATGCCCGTTTCGAGCAGTTAGTGACAACGGCTTATCAAACTTCCTCTTCTCAAGCGCAGCAATTGATGGAAGATATTGGCAGTGATAATTTTTTTACCCTGGCAGATGAATTGCCCCGGGATGAAGATTTATTAGAAACACAAGATGATGCCCCTATTATTAAATTAATCAACGCCATGTTGGGCGAAGCGATTAAAGAAGAAGCATCTGATATTCATATCGAAACCTTTGAAAATAGTTTAGTTATTCGTTTTCGTATTGATGGTGTATTACGAGAAATTCTCAAACCGCAACGTAAGTTGGCTAACTTATTGGTTTCTCGTATTAAAGTCATGGCGAAGTTAGATATTGCTGAAAAGCGCGTGCCGCAGGATGGTCGTATTTCCATACGTATTGGCGGCCGTGCGGTTGATGTGCGTGTTTCAACTATGCCTTCAAGTCATGGGGAGCGGGTTGTACTGCGTTTATTAGATAAAAATGTCATTAAACTAGACCTTGCAACCTTAGGCATGACGGAAAAAAATCACCAGCTAATCCGCGAACTTATCCATAAACCCCATGGAATTATTCTGGTCACGGGGCCCACAGGCTCGGGTAAAAGTACGACACTGTACGCCGGTTTATTAGAGATAAATTCTAAAGATCGTAATATTCTCACGGTTGAAGATCCTATTGAATATGCCATTGATGGTGTTGGACAAACCCAGGTAAATACCAAGGTGGACATGACCTTTGCGCGGGGGTTGCGGGCAATTTTACGTCAGGATCCCGATGTTGTTATGATTGGGGAGATCCGTGATTTAGAAACCGCACAAATTGCCGTTCAAGCCAGTTTAACCGGACATCTGGTTCTATCAACACTGCATACTAATAGTGCTGTTGGTGCGGTGACGCGTTTGCGTGATATGGGGGTTGAACCGTTTTTGTTATCTTCAAGTTTACTGGGGGTTTTAGCGCAACGATTAGTCAGGCGTTTATGCCCTGAATGTAAACAAGCGCATAGCACAACAGTGCAGGAAAATGAGATTTTAGGCTTACAGGAAACTGAAAATACTATTATCTATCGAGCAGTTGGTTGCTCACACTGTAATCAAACAGGTTATAGAGGGCGTACCGGTATTCATGAGTTATTAATCGTTGATGAGAATGTTCGCGAATTAATTCATGCTGGAGCAGGAGAGCAGGCTGTCGAAAAATTAATTCGCCGACGTACGCCCAGTATTCGTGATGATGGCTTAGCTAAAGTGTTAGCAGGAGTAACCACATTGGAAGAGGTTCTACGTGTAAGCAGAGAGGATTAATGTGGCAACGTTTTCTTATAAAGCAATTGATGATCGTGGAAAACTGAAAAAAGGCACCCAAGAGGCCGATTCGGCACGCTTGTTACGTCAACAGTTACGCAAATCGGGTTTAACGCCCCTTGAAATTGAAGTTGTTAGCAGTAAGTCTCCCAAAAAAGAAGGGAGTTTATTCAGTCATAAAATAAAAACCGCTGATCTAGCTTTAATGACGCGTCAATTATCGACCCTGGTTGCATCCTCAATTCCACTTGAGGAGTGTTTGCATGCTGTGGCTGAGCAGTGTGATAAACCCAAAATAAAGGGCATGATAGTCTCCGTTCGAAGCGGGGTGCTTGAAGGACAGAGTCTGGCTGACAGCATGCGGGCATTTCCGCTGATTTTTGATAACTTGTTTTGCTCAATGGTCGCGGCGGGTGAAAAATCAGGGCATCTTGATCAGGTGCTGGATCGTTTGGCAGATTACGCAGAGCAGCGCCAGGAGATGAAAAGCAAAATGATGCAGGCGCTGATTTATCCGTTGATATTAACCCTGGTTGCTATTGCTGTTGTCGCTATTTTATTGACCTCAGTGGTACCGCAAGTGGTTGGGCAGTTTGAACATATGCGCGCGGATCTGCCTGCTTCAACCAAATTTCTGATTGCCGCCAGCGATGCTTTAAACAGTTACGGATTAACTATTGTGATCCTGCTCGCCGCTGCCATGCTGATTATCAATCGGTTACTTAAAAAACCGGAAAATCAGTTATTCTTTGATCAGAAACTGCTCAAATTCCCGGTTGTCGGGCGTGTCGCCAATGAATTGAATACCGCGCGTTTTGCACGCACCTTGAGTATCTTAAATAGTAGTGCAGTGCCTTTATTAGAAGCACTGTCGATAGCAGGGAATGTATTAAGCAACCAATTTATACGTCTTAAAGTCGGGGAGGCGACTGAACGTGTCCGGGAAGGCACCAGTCTGGGGCAAGCCTTAGGCAGTACAAAATTGTTTCCTCCCATGATGTTACATATGATAAAAAGTGGGGAGCGCAGCGGCGAACTGGGTAATATGCTGGAACGATCTGCTGATAATCAGGACAAACAGTTTGCCGCACAGGTTACCATTGCACTGGGTATTTTTGAGCCCGCCCTGGTGGTCTCGATGGCCGGCATTGTTTTATTTATCGTCATGGCGATATTACAACCCATTTTGCAGTTGAATAATATGGTCTCGGGTTAACAAGCGCATTGCCAAAATGATAATCGAACTTAGCGTGATGGTTTAGGTCTAAGAGTAAAATTAAATTTGAATAACAAAACTTAGGGGCAAGATAGTGAAGAGCAATAAAAGAAAAGATAAAAATCAACAAAAAGGTTTTACCTTGCTTGAGATTATGGTGGTTATTGTCATTTTAGGCATATTAGCCTCCTTGGTTGTGCCTAATTTAATGGGTAACAAGGACAAAGCCGATCGTCAAAAAGTGGTGTCGGATCTGGTCGCATTAGAAAATGCTTTAGATATGTATCGCTTAGATAACAGTTATTATCCCTCTACGGATCAAGGATTAAATGCCCTGGTCGAAGAGCCGAGTGGCACACCAACGCCCCGTAATTATCGGGAAGAGGGTTACATCAGACGCCTGCCTCAGGATCCATGGGGTAATGATTATATCCTGGTCAGCCCGGGAGAACAGGGGAGAGTTGATATTTTTTCTGTTGGCCGCGATGGTGAAGAAGGCACAGATGATGACATAGGCAACTGGAACTTAAATGGAAAATAAAGCCTGTTTTGCGCTATAAAAAGTATTTAAAAAATTCCCGGCAACAGGGATTTACCCTGCTGGAGGTGATGCTGGTGGTGTTATTAATAGGCATGGCTTCACTCGCGGTGGTGATGACTTTACCTAATAATTTAACCTCTAAAAACAATGTCAGCTGGCAGGCACAACGTTTCGCTACCTTATTACAATTTGCCGAAGATGAGGCGCTTATTTCCGGTAATGAGCTGGCTTTAGTGATTGAAAAAAACAGTTATCAATTTGCTGTTTATGATTATCCGAGACAACGCTGGTTAGCCGCTCGTGTGGGGGAAATAGCGGAAAAAGTTGAATTGCCCGAAGCAATCGGTCTCGAATATAACCTCTCCGATTCGGTATGGGGTGAGATAAACAGCTCAGATCAAGACAGTTTTATTGAACAAGCGGAAGATGTTGATATTGCAGATGAGGATAAACTGCAAAGCTTAAAGCCGCAGGTATATGTGATGTCCAGTGGTGAGGTGTCTCCTTTTTCCCTGGTCTTTTCAGAGGCAGATAATGATCCTGAAAAACAATCAATAACAGTTTCAGTGAGTATGAATGGTGCTATTTCTCTCGCAGAGTTGAGCAAAGAATGAAATCAAAACGCTACGCTGTTATGTATAAATATAAGGGTATGACTTTACTGGAGGTGCTGCTTGCCTTGGTTATTTTAGCGACCGCAGGACTCGCCGTGATGAACGCGGCGTCAGGCGCATTAAACAGTCAGGCTTATCTGCAGGACAAAACCTTTGCATTGTGGATTGCCAGCAATGGCTTAGCGGAGTTGAAGCTGCAGAAACACTGGCCATCGGATGCCTGGCGCTCCGATAGTGTTGATTTTGCAGGTAGTACCTGGTATTCACGCTACCAGGGTGTTGCCACCGCTGACAATAATTTTAAAGCCTTGGATATCGAAGTGAGTGATAAAAAAGACGGTAATGCCCTGGCTTACATTAGGACTTACATTGTCAAACCCTAATCGAGCAGATAAAAACGCAATAAAAGGCTTTACCCTGCTGGAAGTTTTGGTGGCGATCATGATTTTTGCGCTGCTCAGTCTGGCGGCTTATCAAGTGCTGCAGGGAGTCTTACGCAGTAGTGAAATAAGTAAAGCACACAGTGAACGCTTAACTGAGCTGCAACGTGCTATGCTGATCATCGAGCAGGATTTTACCCAGATAGTGGCCCGGAAGTCTCGCCAGGAAGGTGCCGATAAAAAAGAGTTACGCGCGTTAACGACTGGAAAAGGGTTATTCTCTTCGCAGGATCAGGGCATCGAATTTAGCCGTCTGGGTTGGGCAAATCCGTTATATTTATTACCGCGTTCAAATATATTACGGGTCAGGTACATACTGCGGGACGGGCAACTGCAGCGTTTGTATTTTCTTTATCCGGATACGGTTTCCGGACAACAGCCAGAAGTGCAGGTTTTATTAAAGGATATCGAAAAATTAAGCTTTCGTTTTTGGAACAATGGCTGGAAAGAGAGCTGGTTACCGGCAGAAAGTGTGCCGCAGGGCATCGAAATTAATTTTACCAGCAAATATTTTGCGAATATCAGACGCGTTTTTTTAGTTTCATCTGGTGAGGTTATGGAGTGATGACAACGCTGCATAACAAAGAGCAACGCGGTGTTGCATTAATAACAGTGTTAATGATCTTAGCTATCATGGTGACCATTGCCGCAACGATGACAGGTCGGTTGACCATGAGTTTAAAACGCACCGAAGGTTTAATTTTTTCACAAAAAGTATATTGGTATGGGCAGGCTTCTGCAGAGCTTGGAAAAAAGATTTTAGATCAGAATTTTTCAGATAGCAGCGTGGTTAGTTTGGATCAACTGTGGGCAATCCCCAATATGGTTTTCCCTCTGGAAAACGGGAATATCGGGGGGAGCATGAGGGATTTACGCAGCTGTTTTAATGTCAATGCCTTGCAGTTGCCGGATCAGGGCGGTACCCCTGCTGTTCCTGTGCGGCAATTCCAAAACTTACTGGAAGCGCTTGGGGTGAGTGAATATGGTGCGCAGATGATTGCCGAATCTACAAGGGACTGGATTGATGAAGATGATAGCAACGATGCAGCCCTGGGGGCTGAAGATAGTTTTTATCAGGCAAGGGGGGTGCCACATTTAACGGCGAATAATTTAATGACAGATATCAGTGAGCTGCGCAGCATTCAGGGCGTTGGGCCAAAAACATACGAAAAAATAGTCTCTTATCTCTGTGCAGTGCCGAGCCGGGAGCAGAAAATAAACGTCAATACGGTGGATATCGAACAAGCAGAAATACTCTATGCTGTATTTAAAGATGAGCTCAATATCAGTATTGAAAATCTGCAAAATTTGCTTCAGGACAGACCGATCAGCGGCTGGGCAAATGTTGATGAATTCTTTGCCATGCCCATCTTTCAGGAATTGACCATTTCCGCGCCGCTAAAAACACAATTAAGTGTTAGCAGTGACTTTTTTCAATTAAATGGCATAACCGAGTTTGCAGATCGTTTACTTGCGATTGATCTGACCTTCCAGGTGAGTGCAAAAATAGCCAAGGTAATCCGCTATCAATCCGGCGGCCTTAAGTGAATTTACGACTAATATTAAAGCAGATTTATAAATCGTAAATTCGATATTCAAGATGGAGAAAATTTTGTGAATGAACGTTTAATTATTCGCTTAGCAAGCAGTGCTTCACAAAAAAATTATTGGCTGATATGGTCCGATAGTGAAAATGAAATCATTGCATCGGGTGAAGTGGATAATGCCGGACAATTGAACTTGCTGACAGAAAAGGCATTGCAACGACGGGTCATCTGTTTATTGCCTGGTGTTGATGTCTGCATCAAAAAAGTGCCTATTACAGGCGCTTTTAATCGTCAAATGCAACAGGCTTTGCCCTATTTAGTTGAAGAGGAATTAGCCTCTGATGTGGAAAAACTGCATTTTAATGTCATTGCTAAAGAGACTCATCTTGTCCATGTGGCTATATGTGATAAACAAAAAATGCATCACTGGCTTGATTGGTTGGAAACCGCACAGATTCAGTGCAAGCAGTTTATTCCTGAGGGGTTAACCTTACCCTTACCTGAAGATGGCCGTTGGCAGGCGCTGCAGCTCGGAGAGCAGTGGTTAGTCAGAGAAACAGCAGATCTCGCCTGGAGTTGTGATGCCTCTATGCTCAATACCATTTTAGAGAGCAAGTTAAAAAATCCAGAAGATGGGGCTCCCGTACCCCGCATAGAAAGTTACAGCCCCATTATGGAAAATTCAGTGGGTCAGTGGTCCGCTCATGACGCTATTTTACCCATGGAGTTGTTAGCCGTCGGGACTAAAAACAATACAATAAATTTGCTGAGCGCTGAATTTAAACCCGTAAAAGAGGTAAACCCCTATCTTCAAAAATGGCGAGTTCCGGCGGTTGTTGGCGCCATACTGCTCGTCGTATCTGTGCTCAATATTTATAGGAGCACCTTACAAGTTCAGGCTGAAACCGAGTTAATCAGACAACAGGTCGAAACTATCTATAGTCAGGCATTTCCCCGGGAAAGTAAATTAAGCTATGCGCGAATCAATAACAAACTCGAGACCATGTTAAAAGAGCTGCAAGGAAGTAGTCTGGAGTTTGATTTTTTAACTGTTCTTAATGACCTTGTACCTGCCGTTAAATCTCTTAATAAATTTGAAATTTCCAGCCTGAAGTTTGATAGTGAAAAACAACAGCTGCAGGTGGCACTCACCGCGCCGAGTTTTCAAGCCTTTGAAACATTTGCAGAAGAGCTGCCTGAGCATTTAAGCGCAGAGCAAGGCGCATTAAATAACAGTAATACTGGTGTTAGTGGCGTGCTAACGATAAGGAAAAAATAATGGTCAAGCGTTTAAACATTTGTTGGGAAAGTATGAGTGGCATGCTAAGGATAAGGAAACAATAATGATCGAGCGTTTTAACTCTTGGTGGGCAAGTATTACTGAAAGAGAGCAGCAGCTATCAGTCGTTTCTGTATTTCTGCTATTGATTGCCGTTATTTACTGGGGTATATGGCAGCCGTTGTCTATCGGGCTTGCTAATAGTGAAAATCAGTTACAGCGAGCCCAGCAGACCTTATCTACTACTCAACAACGTGCAACCCTGTTAGTTAGCGCCGGTGTAGGACAAGGGCCTGCTGTTAGCCAAAACCAAAATTTAACCCAGATAGTCAATATAAGTGCGCGCCAAAAGGGCATTATTTTTTCTCGTATTATCAACCGCAATGAGCAAGTTGAAGTGCAGATAAGTAATGTTGAATTTGATCGTTTCATTAACTGGCTGTCCGGGTTAAGCGCTCAATACTCAGTGTCGGTTATCAATGCGGATATATCTCGTGCAGATCCAGAAGGTTATATTAAAGTCAATCGCCTCTCCCTTGGGCATTAAATAATGCCTTTTACTCTTCCAAAGAGATCCCATCTTCATGAAAATTAAGTTTATTATATTGTTTGTATCTTTGTATCTGCTCGCGTTGCTGATCACCTTACCTGCCACTGTATTAGTCGGTTTTATCCCGCAAAGCACGGGATTAAACCTTACCGGTGTTTCCGGCTCGGCATGGCAAGGCCAAGCCGCGCTATTATCCTATAACAAAAAACTTAATCTGCAGCGCGTCTCATGGGATCTGGATTGGTTGGCATTGGCGGCTTTGCAGCTTAAGCTAGATATTAAATTTAACAATGGTCATGATGCTATGTCAGGTAAAGGTCTTGTCAAATTAGGTTTTTCCGGATTAGTGATCGAAAATATGTTGATTGATTTAAGTGCTCAGGAATTGCTCTCCTATGCAGATTTACCCGTCCCTGTTGAAGCATCGGGCGATGTTAGCCTGATAATAAAAGAGGCTGCACAGGGCTACCCCTATTGCGAAACATTGGATGGTTATTTTGTCTGGGAAAATGCCGGGGTCAGCAGTGACCTTGGTAAAATAGATCTGGCCAGGGTGAACATTAATTTGAGTTGTGACAAGGGAGAGGCAGTGGCTGTTTTAAAACAGGAATCAGAGCAGCTAAGCAGCAATATTAGGGGCTTATTACAGCAAGATGGAGCTTACCGGCTGGTCGGGACAGTAAAAGGCAGTAATAAACTTAATCCTGACATCAATCAGGCTCTCTCCTTTTTGGGGCCAAAAGATGCTTCCGGTGCGACTTTAGTCCGCTTTAATGGCCGTTTATAGAGACGCTTCAAGAATACAAACAATATTTTTCATGGATTGACTGAAAAATATTGTTTGTAACTAGATTAACTCTATGTATGAATATACACTGTTCATGTTTACAGTTGAATTTAGCGTGGAGATAAAATGATGAAAGAGCTAACCAAGCGTCAAAATGAAGTATTGGATGTGATCAAAGATCAAATATTAAAGACGGGAATGCCTCCTACACGAGTCGAATTAGCGAAAATTCTTGGTTTTCGAAGCGCTAATGCGGCAGAAGAGCATCTTAAAGCCTTGGCCCGTAAAGGTGCGATTGAAATTTTAGCCGGGACATCCCGCGGAATTCGCCTTCTGGGTGAGCATCAACATAATGAAAAATCACAGGAAGAGGGATTACCTCTTATTGGCCAAGTCGCTGCCGGTGAGCCGATTTTAGCTCAGCAGCATATTGAAGCGTATTATGATGTTGATCCCGCTTTATTTCACCCCAGTGCCGATTTTTTACTGCGTGTGCAGGGTGAAAGCATGAAAGATATAGGTATTATGGATGGTGACCTGCTGGCTGTTCATAAAACTCAAGATATCAAAAATGGGCAAGTTGTGATCGCCCGTGTTGAAGATGATGTCACGGTAAAACGTTTTTATCGGGAAGGTCGGCAGGTGATATTAAAAGCGGAAAACAGCCACTTTGAGCCGATTAAAATAGACCTGGAATATCAATCTTTTGATATCGAAGGAATAGCAGTGGGTGTTATTCGAACCGCTGATTGGATGTAATGCTAGCCGTTTTATACCTAAATTATTTGCAGAGACTCTGAATCTTCAAGTCGTTTGGGTATAGACTGAGTTCATAGTATTTACCCCCTTTAGATAAGATGATCTTTAATGTAACGGGTTATTACAATGAAAAAAATGTTACTCCTTATAGTGCCATTCTTGCTGTTGTCCTTTTTATTATTAGGGCGGGCACAGTTTCAAAATGACTTAACTAAAAATGAATCTTTAATTTTGTTTAAAGAGGGCAAAATTTTAACCGATTTTTCCTTTGATTTGGCAGGAGCTGATCATTTTACGAATCAAGATTTACAAGGAAAATGGACACTTTTTTTTATTGGTTACACTTTTTGTCCTGATATTTGTCCGACGACCTTGGCGCAGCTTGATAGTGTTTACCCGAAATTAACCGCACAACCCTATAACGATATACAAATTGT